>JAVJQK010000131.1 GCA_040218145.1 Sandaracinaceae bacterium
CTCGGGGGTCTGGTCTTCGGCGAGCTCTTCCGGGGCGGGGGTGGCGGTCTCGGGCTCGGGGTCCGGATCGACCGGGAGCTCGGGCTGGGCCACGTTGGCTTCCGCAGCTGCGGCTGCGTCCGCTTCCGCTTCCGCGACCGCATCCGCTTCCGCGACCGCATCCGCTTCCGCGACCGCATCCGCTTCCGCGACCGCATCCGCTTCCGCGACCGCATCCGCTTCCGCGACCGCATCCGCTTCCGCGACCGCATCCGCTGCCGCATCCGCATCCGCATCCGCATCCGCTTCCGCTTCCGCGGTTGCGTCCGCTTCCGCTTCGGAGGGCGCCTCCTCGCTCTGGGCGAGGGTGGGGCCCGGGATCGCGAGCAGCAGGGCGGCTGCGATCCCGAGCGCCGAGAGGCGCCATGTGGAGAAGAGGTGGTTCATCGCGCTGCTCACGGCTGGGCGCCGAAGCCGAGGTGCCAGGTCAGCAGGCGAACCAGGTCGAGGCTGTCGATGTATCCGTCGAGCTCGCGGGCCGCGGGCGCGTCGCCGAGGCGGGCGCGATCCTGGAGGACCACCGCGCGCTCGAGGAGTTGCGCGCCGACCCCATGCTCGACCTCACCGTCGTGGTAGCTCACCGCGACGTAGGTCAGGCCGCTGTTCTCGTCGGTGAACTCGACGAGGGGGAGCGACGGGTCGACCTCGATCTCCTCGGCGCCGCCGCGCACCCAGATGCGCGAGCGGTTGAGGAACTGCTGGTCGTAGGTCTGCGGGATGAGGGCCATGCCGTAGACCGCGGCGTAGAGCTGGATGGAGAACGACGCGTTCGGGTCGATCGGGTCGCCGGGCATGTCGCCCTGCTCGACCTGCAGCGCGTCGGGGAAGACCAGCGTGCCGCCCTGGACGCGCGGGGCCACCGTCTGCCAGTCCTCGCTGAGCACGCCGCCGAAGAAGCGCGTCATCGAGGGGCCGAAGGAGCTCGCGAAGCTGATCTGGTAGCGCCGGATGTCCGAGTCGGTGTCGCGACCGATGAAGTAGGTCGTCGGGTCGGTGAGCACCTGGAGCGCCAGGACCTTGTCGTAGAAGTAGCCGACTCGCTCGAGCTGATCGAACCAGTAGTAGCCGGCGTCGAAGTCCCAGGTGGTCTCGAGCGCGCGGCCGTCGAAGCCGTCCACGCGCACCTCGCCGCCGCCGCTCATCATCGCGCGGGTGCCGTCGGCGCGGGTGGTCATGGAGTAGCCACCCGGCTCGGGCGTCGTGATGACGCGCATCAGCGTCTGGTAGGAGGCGCCGACCGCGGCGGTGAAGCCGCCGAAGCCACGCTCGGCCGTCCAGAACTCCTCCGCGCCCGGGAGGTCACCGAAGACGTCGTCGACGATGCCGCGCCAGAGCACGTAGGACTGGTTCGCGCGCTGCAGCTTGTTGAAGTAGCGCCCGTGGATCCGGTTGGCGGTCGAGCTGACGTTGAAGCCGATGCGGCCGCGCCGGAAGTTGTTGAAGATGTAGTAGTTCCAGTAGCTGTCGATGACGCTCTGGACGCTCTCGTAGTGGTCCGCGCCCGCGTCGTAGCGGTAGCAGCCCGGGCTGAGGTCGGCCTGCTCGTCCGAGCAGAAGCGGTAGGGGACCATCACGCGGCCCTCCGCGTCGTGCGAGTCGAAGTCGATGCCGCTGCGCGCGAGGATGCCGCCCGGGCTGAGCGTGTCGTAGTCGACGTCAGCGCGCGCCTGCAAGCCTTCGTGACCTCCCGCGAGGGCGAGGTACTCGGTGTAGGGGTAGGCCGACAGCTCGCTGCCGAAGCCCGTGGCGAGCGTGATCGGCATCGGCCAGCCCGCGTTCTGGATCATCGCGAGCCACGCCATCTCGTCGGTGTTGGGCACCGCCGTGAAGACCTCGACCAGGTCGCCGTAGCCCATCTTGATGGCCGCGTGGTCGTAGTGACCGAGGCCGTGCGCGTCGGAGACGAGGAAGTTGTGGCCGTAGTCCATGACCGTCGAGTACGCGTACTCGTTGATCCGGCCGTCGACCTCGGCGCTGGTCATCGGGTCCCAGTTGCGGGGCCGCATGTTGCCGTCGTCGCGGAGCTGCCAGTACTCGGGGTGGTAGTTCATCGAGTCGGCGGAGCCGCTGAAGTTGTGGCGCAGGCCCACCGTGTGACCCACCTCGTGCAGCGCGAGGCCGCTGAGGATGGGGTGGCGCAGCATCTCTTGCACCTTGTCGTAGTCGATGCCGCCGCCCGGCGCGCTGACGTCGTACTCGACGCCCGCCCACACGATCGGCTCACCGGCCGCAGCCGAGCGCTGCACGGTGCGCGCGAGGCCGAGGAGCCCCTCGTCCGCGAACTCGCCCCAGTCGATGCCGGCGCCGAGCTGCAGCTGCGCGCGGGCGCGCTCGAGCGCGGCGCGCTGACTCGGGCTCATGCCGCGCAGCGGCGAGGCCGCCTCGAGCACGGAGTCGTCGACCGGCATGTCCGGGTCGATGCCCGCCATCATGCGCGCGTCGCGCGTGGTGAGCATCTGCTCGATGGGGGTGCCGACCAGGCGGTCGAGCGCGCCGGCGCCGTCCTCGCCCCGGCCGAAGGTGTCGTTGCGGTGCATGCGCTCGCGCGCCTCGGCCACCGCCTGCATCGCCTCGCCCGGGTCGCGCGGGGCGCTCCCGTGCGCGTGGCCGCCGTGGATCCAGTCGAAGTCCATCGCCGCCTCGATGCGCTCGAGGTCGTCGGGGCGGACGTCGACGATGCTCTCGGCGCCGTCTCCGCCGCGGCCCGTGCCCGCGGTCATGTTCTGGAACCAGGCGTCGACCGGCGCGCCGCTCGAGATCTCGGCCTCCGTGAGGTCGCCGTTGAGCAGGCGCAGGATGTCGCGGCCCTGGGCGCTGAGCGAGTCCACGCCCGCGCCGTAGAGGAACGCGGTGCCGGCGATGATCTCACCGGTGATCGGGTCGGCCGCGCTCGGGCCGTAGCCCAGGGGGCTGGCGCGGTGCGGCTCGTTGACCCAGCCGAGGAGCGAGTAGCGGAGGTCGCCGATGCGGGCGACGGTGCCCTCGGGGCCACACGCCTCGGGCGCGCCGGCCGGGACCGGGCTCGGGCAGACCACGTACATCTCCTGGTGGTCGGCGCGAGCGCGCTCGGCCGCGCAGTCGCTGCCGCCGGTCTGGTTGCACTCGTTCTCGCGGAGCGAGGCGATGGTGCCGACGAAGGTCGCGTTCCACTCCGCCTCGAGCATCTCCATCTCCGGCATGAGCTCGGCGGGGAAGTTCTCGGACAGGTGGTAGACGACCGGCTGCGTCTCACGATCGCGGAACGGGATCGTGCAGGCGCCTTCGATCTCTCTCGCGTCCGTCAGGCGACGCTCCGCGCGCCCGAGGTCGATGTCGCAGCGGGAGCCGCGGCCGTCGTCACACTGCGCGTCGGTGGTGCAGCGCATCAGCTCGCCCGCCTCGTCGCGCCGGTGGCTCTCGGTCCAGAGGTTGTGACGGTTGACGAAGCGGTAGCGCGCGGGCTCGACCAGGCCGTAGGAGCGGTCGTAGCCGGGGCGCTCGGTGATGAAGTAGCCGAAGCGGTCCATCCGGTCGCCGCTGTAGACGGTCGGCTCGTAGTCGTGCGTCGGGTCGACGCGCACGAAGCTGTTGCGGACCGTGATCTCGCTCGCCGCGCAGTCCGCGGGGTAGCCGTCGAAGATCTGGAAGAGGAAGCAGCTCGGGAGCGGCCCGAGGCCGGGGATGTTCGTCGTGGTCGGCCGCACGAACATCTTGTTCGTCAGCTCCATGTACGCGAAGCCCGGCTCCTCCTCGTCCTCGCTGATGCGCTCGAAGCGCGGCGCGTTGGCGGGGTCGTCGTTCTCCTGCACGTGCCAGGCGACCGGCTCCATCTCGAGCCCGTTGAAGTAGCGGGCGAGCATGAGGAAGTTCGGGTTGCTGACGAGGTTCGTCGACCAGTCGACGCGCATGAACTCGCGCTCGTACCAGGGCCGGTCCGTCGAGTTCTCGACGATGACGTTGAACTCCTCGCCGGTGACCGTGTTGTACTCGCGGCGGATGTCGAAGTGGCTCTCGATCGCGTACATCGCGACCGGGGCGCCGGCCGTCTCCGAGGTGCCGTTGATGCCCTCGGGATCCGAGCCCGCGATCGCCTCGTAGGCGCGACGCGCGACGAGGAAGTCCTCCTGAACCTCCCAGACGATCCGCTCGAGCTCGCCCGACTCACCGACGAACGTGAAGTCCGTCGTGTACGGGGTGTCGACGACCGTCTGCAAGAAGTAGAACTCGGCGCCGTCGAGATCCGCCTTGCGGGTCACGTTCGGCTGCACGCGGTTCACGGCGTCCTGCGCTTCCACGCAGCCGACCAACAGGGTCAGCGCCGTCATCCAAAGCCACGCTCGGTTTCTCATCGTTCCTCCAACCAGGGGTGGTCGGGCGCTCGACCGCGCCGCGACGGCGGCCCAAGGAGCAAGAAGCGTGCGCTAGGTCCCAGAGCCCACGAAAATGGGGGTCTCCGCCGTTCCGTCACCGAATCGAAACGGCGATTACGGCCGTCTCCGAAACGCGCGTGACGGTGCGGAAGCGGCTACAGTCCGCCCGGATGCGGCGCGAGAACATCGAGGTGGCGGGCCGGCGGGTGGAGCACCTGCGGCTCGAACGAGAGGGCCCTCCGCTCGTGCTCCTGCACGGCGCGGGGGCGAACGCCGAGGTGTGGCGGCCGGTGTGCGCGAAGACGCACGGCTTCGATCTCGCGGCGCCTTCTCTCCCGGGCCGAGGTGAGTCGGAAGGCGCGCCGCCGGCCACGGCCGCGGAGGCCGCAGACGGGCTCGAGCGCTACCTCGACGCGCTCGACGTGGAGGCGCCCATCTTGCTCGGGCACTCCTACGGGGGCGCCGTCGCGATCGAGCTGGCGCTCCGGGGGCGGGCGCAGGGGCTTGTGCTCGTCGCCACGGGGGCGCGCCTCCGGGTCCACCCCGCCGTGATCGCGGCGGCGGAGGCCGCGGTGTCGGACGGCGCGCCGATGTCCGCCGCCCTCGCGTTCGGGTCCGGGGTCGACTCCTCGACCGTCGCCGCCTACGAGGACGCCGCGTCGCGCACCCCCCCGGCGGCTGCGCTGGCCGACTGGCGCGCCTGCGACGCCTTCGACCGCATGGACGCATTGTCGGAGGTGCGCGCCCCGGCGCTGGTGATCGCGGGCGAGGACGACGCGCTCACGCCGCCGAAGTTCCACGCGTTCCTCGCCGAGCGGCTGCCGCGGGCGCAGCTCGAGCGGATCGCGGGCGCGGGACACATGCTGCCCTGGTCGCACACGGAGCGGCTCGCGCGGATGCTGCGAACGTGGGCTGCGGGCGTGACCTGATCGCGGAAGAGGGGTAGAACCGCGCTGATGAAGGTTCGCGACCGGATCTTGGTGATCACCGACCTGTTCCTCGGCGCGCTGTGGGCCGACGAGGAGTTCACCGAGGACGAGCAGCGGGCGGTGCGCAAGCTGCTCGCCGACTTGATGCTCTGCACCCCCGACGACCTGCCGACGAACGTCGAGGATCGCATCGCGGGCTTCGACCCGCTGACGTTCGACCTCGAGGGCGCCACCAAGGACTTCGAGGCCGATCCCCCCATGGCGAAGCGTCGCCTGCTCGAGCTCGTGGGCAAGATGGTCGACGCGGACGGCGTGATGGACATGAAGGAGGACGAGTACCTCCGCCGTCTCGCGAAGTGCCTGGACATGGACTACGACGAGTACTCCGATCTCGTGCTCGACTACGAGATCGAGGAGCTCCGCGAGAGCTTCGAGGCGCTGCGGACGCCGCCTCCCCCGATGGTCGCGAGCGACGGTCGGAGCTCCCGGCCGCCCCCGCCGCCCATCGTCGACGAGATCGCCGCGCCCAACGTCGGCGTCGGCGCGCTCCCGCCGCCCCCGCCGCTGGTCGACCGCGACGACGAGTGAGCCTCCACGCGGCGCGGGTTGCGCGCACTTTGGACTGCGTCTAACTGTGGCTGGTCAGAGACACGGAGGGACGATGAAGACGCTGCGATGGACGATCGCGCTCGGCGCGCTGCTGGCGCTCGGTGCGTGCGACGACGAGTCGGAGGCCTCCACGGAGACCGAGACGCCCGCCGGAGAGGAGACGGCCCCGGCCGAGGAGCGCCCCCTGCGTGAGGTCGTCGGGACCACCTTCGAGGCGATCCCCGAGGACGCCACCGCGTCCATCGACCGCGACAAGATGCTGCTCGGCCGCCGGCTGTACCACGACCCGGCGCTCTCCGGAGACGGCAGCATCTCCTGCGCCACGTGCCACATGCTCTCGCACGGCGGCGCGGAGCCGCGGCGCAGCTCCACCGGCATCCGCGGTCAGATCGGCCCGATCAACTCCCCGACCGTGCTCAACTCGGTCTACAACTTCCGGCAGTTCTGGGACGGCCGCGCGGCGGACCTCGCCGAGCAGGCGGCGGGCCCGGTGAGCAACCCCATCGAGATGGGCGGCGACTGGCCGGTGATCCTCGAGCGGCTCCAGGAGGACGACGAGTACCCCGCGGCCTTCACCGCCGCCTACGGCGAAGAGGGCATCACGCAGGAGAACGTCATCGACGCGATCGTGCAGTACGAGAGCTACCTCGTGACGCCGTCGCCCTTCGATCGCTGGCTGCGCGGCGACGACGACGCGCTGACCGAGCAGCAGCAGCGCGGCCTGCGCGCCTTCATGACCACGGGCTGCCAGGCCTGCCACTCCGGGCGCAACCTGGGCGGCGCGAGCTACCAGAAGCTCGGCGCGGTGCACGACTACTTCGAGCGGCGCGGCGGGCGCATGACCGAGGCGGATCACGGCCGCTTCAACGTCACGCAGGAGGAGGGCGACCGGCACATGTTCAAGGTGCCGACCCTGCGCAACGTGGCGCTCACGGCGCCCTACTTCCACGACGGCCACGAGGCGAACCTCGCGGGCGCGGTCCGGACCATGGCCTACGTGCAGCTCGGCCAGGAGCTGACCGACGCGCAGGTGGCCGACATCGTCGCCTTCCTCGGCGCGCTGAGCGGCGAGATCCCCGCCGACGCCTACATGCCCGGCGCGGCCGGCAGCGAGGCGGCGACGACCCCGGGCGAGCCCGACGCGGAGGACGTCGTCGAGGCGCACCCCGCCGCGCCGACCGGCGCCACCGAAGACGACGCGGATCGCGACGAAGCGGCCGAGTGACGCGCGCCTGACGTGACACCTCGCCCGACGTGACACCTCCCGAGCGCTGGCGTACGCTGGCGTGCGCAATGTGGCTTTCCAGAACAGGCGCCGCGGCGGTCTCCGCGGTGCTCTGCTCTCTCCTGGGCCCGTACGGTCTCGCGCGCGCGGAGCCGCTCCGCTTCGGCCCCGCGGTGCGCGTGGACAATCCAGTCTCCGTCGCGGGATCGGGGCCGGCGCCGAGCCACGTCACGCCGGTCGACGGCCTCTTCTTCGTGCACGGGGGAGGGCTCGGCTACCGCATCGGGGCGGGTGGCCGCGCGCTGGATCTGGCGCCGTTCCCCATCCCGGAGGGCGCCGTCTCGTGCGGTCGCGGGGATGTCGGGCCGAGCGTATGTGTCGCCGTGGACGGCTGGCGCCTGCGCCGCTTCGCGCTCGACGGCGTCCCGCTGGCGGCGGTCTCCTGGCTCGAGGGCGCGTCGATCTTGGGCGGATGGCTGACCGACCGCTGGATGATCTTCCGGGGCGGGGAGGGGCTCCGCTGGTTCGCGCTCGGGGCGGACGGCGTCGTGCGCGATGACACGCACGGATCGACCGCCCTCGCGACCTCGGCGGACGCGGTGGCCTGCGCCGCGGGGGAGTGCCTCGTGGTCTACCGGGACACCTCGAGTCGCCCGGAGTCGTTGCGGGGAGGCTACGTGCGCGCGGACGGTGTGCACGCGTGGTTCGGCTTCGAGATCAGCGACACGATGACGGGCCCGGGGGACTACGCGGTGGGGGTCGTCGACGAGGGCCACGTCGTGAGCCAGCGGGCGACTGGGGAGCTCCGCGCGGTGCGGGTCGGTGACCGCGCCAGCCCCGGCCCTCCGGTCGTGGACGGATCGTCGATCCGGCTCGCGACCGACGCGCTGGCGCATCCGGCCTGCCATGGGGCGAGCTGCTTGGTGGTCGCGCACGGCTCGACGGAAGCGGGGGACGCGCTGATCGCGCGTCAGCTGGGAGGGGACGGGGTCCTGGGACCCGAGACGGTGTCGACGCTGCTCGGGGCCATCCCCGACGACCTCGCCGTCGGCTGCGAGGCTCTCCGCTGCCTCATCACCTGGTCCGAGGGGCCGGAGCGCGTCTTCCACCACCTGGTCGTGGACCGGGCGGGGGAGCCGCTGGACGGGGGGCCCGTGCGTCCCATCCTCGAAGGGAACGGGCAAGCCGTGGTCGCGCTGGCGGCGGGAGCGAGCAGCGAGCTGGTCGTCGTGAGCGACGAGCGCGGCGTTGGCGCCAGCTTGCGCGCGAGCCGGGTGAGTGACGCGGGCTCGCTCGACACGGTCAGCCTTCCGCTCGGTGAGGGCGCCGGTCCCGCGGGCGCGGCCTTCGCGCGGGGCGACTTCGGGGTGGTGTGGGCAGAGGCGGAGGGTCTGCGCTTCGTGCGCTTCGCGGAGACGGGGCCAGCCTCGGTGTCGCCGGTCTCGATCTCCACGGCTGCCTCCGCGTCGGCGCTGGCCTTGACGGCCAGCGGCGACGACTTCTTCCTGGCCTGGGTGGAGCCCGGGCAGCTGCTGGGCGCGCGCGTGACCGAGGACGGCTTGCTCGGAGCACCCATGACGCTTCGCATCGGCGATGTGCTGGCGGTAGACGCGAGCGCGTCCGCCGAGGGGATCTGGATCGCCTGGACCGAGCGGGACGCGTCCAGCGCGCCGGAGGTCTGGGCGCAGCGTCTGGACCTCGACGGCGTCGCTCGAGGCGAAGCGATCCCGGTCGGAGGGGCCGACGCCGGCCGAGCCCGGATCGCCGCCGCCGACGATGGCGCGCTCGTCGTCTGGACGGAGACCCGCGCCACCGAGACCGCGGTCCGCGCGGCGCGGGTGGTGGAGGCGGAGGTCCTGGATGCCGACGGCCTCGCGATCCGGGAAGCGCTGGATGTGCTGGCCACCGCGCCGGCCGTGACGTTCGACGGTGAGGCCTTCGTGGTGGTCTGGGAGGAGCGGACGCGGGGGGAGGCGCGGACGCCCCGAGGGCCTCCCTACCTCGCGGCGCGACGCGTCGCGCTCGACGGCACGACGCGGGCACTGACGAGGCTCGGGCCGCGCGAGTCTCCTTGTCCTCCGGAGGTCACCTCGCGAGGGGGGAGCGCCCGCGTGGCCACCTGCGCCTTCGACGCAGCCCCAGCCGTCCGCGCGCGCCGCGCGGAGGTGATCCCCATCGTCGTCGAGGTCGAGCTCGCCGGTGCCTGTGAGCGGGACGCCGACTGCGCGAGCCGTCACTGCGTCGCGGGGCGCTGCTGCGATCGGGCCTGCGGCGGGGCGTGCGAGGCCTGCACCGCGGCGGGGATCTGCGCGCTCCGCCCCCCGGAGACCGTGTGTCGTCCGGCGGTGGACGCGTGCGACCTCGCCGAGCGCTGCACGGGCGAGCGCGCCTCGTGTCCGTTCGATCGTCGAGGCGTGTGTCCGCCAGCCGTCGACGCCGGCGGCGCGGAAGACTCGGGGGCGACGCCCGGCCCGGCGCCAGGCCCGACCCGAGGGTGCGCTTGTCGCGCTTCGGGAGCGGGTGACGGCGCCCCCACGTTCCTGGCGTGGCTCGCGATCGTCTCGTTCGCGCGCGCGGCTCGCCGTCGCGGCTGATCGTCTCGAAGGGCTGGCCCGGAGCGGCTGCCGCAGCCCCACGTGCGCGCTGCGTCGCCTCTGGCGCGAGGCCGGCTCACTCGCGGAACGCGGTGTGTCCGGAGTCCGCGCCGCAGGCGTGACCGGAGCGCAGCGCGTAGTCGCCGGCGTCGGGGTCGACGAAGACGCTCGCCGGGTCGTCGGAGACCACCACCACGGAGCGGGACTCGAGGCCGAAGAGAGAGCGACCCTCGGCGAGGTCGTGGTGCTGGACGCGGCCCTCGGAGGGGTAGCGCGCCGCGTACTGGAAGCCCGCGTCGGGGACGACGAAGCAGTTGTCGTCGCTCTCGTAGCGCAGCAGCTTCGACTCGCTCGGCGGCACGTCCTCCCGCAGCTTCAGCCACGCGCCGCTGTCCCAGTCGGCCGTCGCCGCCACGCTCGGCAGGCCGAACACGACGTTGTGTCGCAGCACGCGCCCCTCGCCGTGTCCCGAGGAGAGCATCGTGCCTTCCAGCCCGACGAAGGTGTTGTACTCGAGCGTGAGCATGTGTCCGTCGAGCGCGAGCACCTCGGGGTTGCTGTCGCCCAGCTCCGTGAAGCCTTGCCCGTGCCTCCAGATCCCGCTCGGCACGCCGTGCACCAGGTTCCCCGCGAGGCGCACGTTCGAGCTCACGATCGAGGCGAGCTGTCCGCTGTCGTAGATCTCGTTGTCGACGATCTCGATCGGCCCGCGCGCGGCGTTCTTGAAGTAGAAGACCTGCGGCACCTCGAAGATGACGTTGCCGCGGACCTCGATCGCGCCCGTGTCGTCCATCCCCCCGTAGGTCTCGCCCGAGAGGGTGGTGACCGCGCCGAAGTGCTGGGCGTCCGGCACGCGCCGCCACTCGCCCGGCTGCTCGTAGTCGTAGATGCCGTGGAGGCGGTTGTTCAGGATGCGCACGTCTTCGGGCCCGCGGTTGAGGCGGATCAGGCCGGGGTTGTCGCCGCCGTCCCGCGTGACGTCGTGAACGTCGCAGCCCTCGATCGTGACGTCCTCGATGTTGCCCGAGAGGTTCACGCTGCCCCCGATGATCTCGAAGCCGCGGATCACCCAGTGGGACTTCTGGATCGCGATCGCGTAGCGCTGGCTCTGCACGAGGGCGTCCTCGATGGCGGCGTCCCGCTCGAGGAGGCGCATGTCGAGCACGGGCTGCTCGCCGGGGAAGTTGCGCAGCGTGACGGGGCGCCCCGGCGCGCCGTCGGGAGACGTGTGGCCGTCGTGGTCGGGGAGCGGGTAGCCGTTCCAGTCCCCGATGGCCGCGAACGCGCGATAGGGGACCTGGCAGTAGCCGTCCGCCTCGACCTGATCGCCCGCGCACGGAGGAGAGAACGTGGCGCGCGGCAGCCGCTGCAGGCGCGCGATGGCCGCGTTCTCGAGACCGTACGTGCCGCCTCGGGCGTAGATGAAGTCCCCCGGCTGGGCCCGCCCGATCGCGGCCTGGAAGGTCTGGAGCGGCGCCTCGAGGCTCCCGTCGGCCTCGTCGTCGCCGTCGACCGCGACGTAGAGGCAGCGCGCGCCGTCGGTCGCGGCGCAGTCGGGCTCGGGCACGCCGCTGTCCGCCCGGCCCGCGTCGGGCACCGAGGCGTCTCCCGAGGGCGGCGCCGCGTCGCCGCGCGGCGGGACGCTCGCGTCGTCGTCGCGCGGCGTCGGCTCGGCGGGATCGCAGGCGACCAGCGCGACCAGGATCACGAGGAGGAGAGGGGCGGAGCGCTTCATGCGCCGATCGTAGCGAGGCGGCGCGGTCCCCCCGACTGATCTCGGCTTAACAGTCCGTCAACCGCTCAGTAGGTCGGCAGCGCCTCGCCGTGCACGGTGGCGACGGCGTCGTCGTAGATGTCGCCCATGTACCGGACGTAGGTGTCGAGGGACGCGCCGGTCGCCGAGGCGTGGTAGGCGAGCTCCACCTCGGTGACCGAGCCGTCGCCGACGGGGCGCAGGACGAGCGAGCCCTCGATGATGCGGATGAGGGTGCTGCCGTTGGTCTTCTGCCAGCGGATGGCGACCAGCTCGGGCTCCTCGACGGTGCCGGTGACCACGCCGTGGCGCCAGGTGACGTCCCACTCCACCGTGACGATGTCGCGCGCGATGTGGTGGATGATGTACTCGTCGTCGTAGGTCGAGTCCTCGACCGCCATCGGCGACCACTCGCCGTTGGTGGTGCGACGATCGGCGCCGACCGCGGGCTCGCGGTACGCGGCCCAGACGTCGACGAGCGGGGCCTGGATGTAGCCGCGGCCGAGCACGATGTCGTAGCGGCCGCTGCTCATGCCCTCGAGCACGAACTCCTCGGGGTACGGGTCGTCGGCCGTCCCCTCGGGCGGCGCGAGGTCGTTCTCCTCGAGGGGCTCGAGGCCGTCGGGGAACTCGGTCTCTTCGTTTCCGAAGCACCCGACGAGGGACAGCGCGAGGAGGGACGCCCACGCGGCGGACTTCAGCTGGCGACGCACGGCGAAATCCTGGGAGATGGCCGGCCTCGACACAAGGGGCCGGCTCACATCAGTCGAGCCAGCGCGCCACGGCCACGAACGGCGCCAGCGCCGCGCGCGCGACCGAGCGGCGCGTCTCGCCCTCGCGGATCCAGTCCGCGGCCGCCGGACCCCAGCGCTCGTAGCTCGAGACGAAGGCCCGGCCGAGCGCGTTCGTGCGCAGGTGCCGGTCCCGGAAGCGCCGCAGCGCGCCGATCTCGGCCGCCATCGGCGTGCCCCACGCCGCGGTGGCCACGAAGCACGGCGAGACGGTCGTGAAGAAGATGGGCGTGGTCGTGATCTCGGCCGCGCCGATGGGCCCCGGCGCGTTGCACTCGTCGATGGCGCGGACCGCGACGTAGTAGGTGGTCTCCGGGCTCATGCCCCCGAACTCCAGCTCGATGAGCTCGCCCGGCGCGCCCTCCACGGGCACCACCAGCTCCGTCCGCTCGATGTTCGCCTGCACCGCGGGCAGCGCGCGCTCGAAGCTCGCCTGGTCGACGATGGGCGCCGTGCCCACTCGCACCTCGTAGCGCGCGAGCCGCCGCGGGCTGTCCGGCACGCGGAAGCGGAGCGTCGCCCAGTGATGCGCGTTCTTCTCGTCCGTGTGCTCGAGGACCTCGAGGTCCGGGACCGCGCCCGGGCTCATCGGCACGTCGCACAGGCCGACGCAGGCGAAGTCGGGCCCGCAGACCAGATCGCGCCCGCAGGTGTCGTCGCCGGGCGTGCACTCGCGTCCGCACTCGGGCGGGGGCTCGGCCTGGCTGCAGATGTCCCACTGCGGCACGGTCACGCCGAGGCGCTCGCCCGGCCCGCGCAGGCGGTCGGCGCCGCTGCCGGGCGCGCCGGCGGGGTCGTCGATGATGGTGCCGTCGAGGGGGCGGATGGCTCCGTCTTCGCCGTGCAGCGCGCCGTATCCCGAGGGCTGGCTCGCGGCCCAGGTCCCGCCGGCCGGGCCGAGCGTGAAGGGCACGCGGTAGACCACCGAGGGCTGGCCCCGGTAGGGATAGCCGTACTGGACGGCCCAGTAGTCCCACATGCCGCTCGGGCCGGTGGGCGTCGGGTAGACCTCGCCGTTGTGCGCGTCGTTCCAGTCACCCTCGACGTGGACCTCGGCGTAGACCACGTAGGCGCCGTTCTCCCAGTCGGGCGGGACGTCGAAGACGATGGTGGTCGGCAGCTCCCCCATCAGCGTGGCCATGGTGACCGCGTCGATCTCCGGCATGATGCGCCGCGCGTCCTCCGCGAACGCCCCCACGTCCTCGTGGTCGCCGCAGGCCGGGCCCTCGCAGGGCACCACGTCGCGCCGCGGCGGGTAGAGGGAGGTGGTGTCCATCGAGCGCATCATCGCGGCGCCGCCGACCTCCTCGAAGGGCTCCGCGTATCCGGCGGCGACGTCTTCGTCCGTCGCGTAGCGGCCCTTGTTGCTCATGAAGACCGACGCGCAGCTCATCGCGTCCAGCGCGTCGCGGCCGCTCAGCTCCCGGTTGAAGCTGAGGCAGTAGTACTCGTCGCGCGTGTTGCGGGGCTCACCGGCCGAGCCCGCGCTCGAGGCGTTCCCCTCGGAGCGGCGCCCGTTGAAGATCACGCGCGGGAAGGGCTCGCCGCCCGCCGCGATCCGCCGATGGCCCCAGACCGGCAGCGCGCCTTCGCGGCGCCCGTACGGCCAGCGGTAGCCGCCGTTCATCTGCATCGCGCCCGGCCGGTTGCCGATCCCGCGGACCGACACGGCCTCCGTCAGGCGCACGGTGCGAAAGACGCTCCCGTCCTCGCTCTCGATCCACAGCGCGATCGAGGCGCGCGCGGTGGGGGTGAAGCGGATCTCCACGCGCCGCGACGCCGTCTCCTGGGCGGACGTGGTGGACGGCGCGACGGCCGCGAGGGCGAAGCAAAGCGCTGCGGCTCTCGAAGTGAGGTGCTGCATCTCGGACAAACCTAGCCAAGTCCGCAGCTAGGGTCGACCTCGCGACCGCGCCAGCGAAAAGGCCGCGCGCTGCTAGCAGGGTCCGGCGAAGATGCGCGCGATGCATCGCCGAGCGCGACGGCGTGTCCAGCGCGCCGGGCCGACGACGAAATGCTGAAGCATTTCGGAGGAGCGACTGGCGCGCTGGGCGCGCTGTCCCGCCGGCGAGGC
>JAVJQK010000132.1 GCA_040218145.1 Sandaracinaceae bacterium
GCCCTTCCGCTTCGCCTCCGCGCGCGCCTCCTCGACCAGGACCTCCACCCGCGTACCGATCCGCTCCCGCGCGCCCTCCACGTCGTCGGCCAAGCACTCCGGCCACGTCAGCCGGATCGACGCCCGCGCCGGCCAGTACGCCGGCGAGCGTCTCGGAGGCCGGCTCCCCGCCAGCTCCTTCTCTCCCAGCTCCTCCACCGACGCCGTCACCCCCGGCCAGTCTTCGGGCCTCCACACCAGCCCAGACGCCACCGGATTCGCGATCGCGTAGGCGATCGCCTTCTCCACCGCCTTCTCGCCGTGCAGATGGATGATCGACAGCCCGCCCGGCTCCCACGTCACCCCGATCGCGCGCGTGCGCAGCCGCTTCACGTCGATCGACAGCAGCAGATCCAGGTCGTGCATGAACTCGCTCACGTTCTCGTCCGGCACCGACGCGACCATGTGGAAGTGCGTCGACATCACCACCATCACGTGGATCATCACCCCGTGCCGCTGCGCGAAGAGCGCGAGGTAGTAGCGAACCAGGTCGTTCAGCGCGCCGTCCGGCCGGAGCAAGAACCGCCGCCCCTCCACGCGCCGCGTGATCGCGTAGACGGCGTTCGGCTCGATGTAGCGCGGCGGGGTCACGCCCGAGCCCACCGCACCCGTCATGCCGCGACTCCATCAAGCAATTCCGAGCACTTACGAGCGCGGATCGGCGGGGGTGGCGGGCACGGGGGTGGCGGACGCCGGCCGCGAGGGGGGTCCAGGCCTACTCGACCCTCAGTGCGCGTCGTTCCAGGAGCGGCCCAGGCCCGCCGTGGCCACCAGCGGCACCTTCAGCTCCATCGCCCGCTCCATGCCGTCTTTGACGAGCGTCATCAGGGCGTCCTCCTCGCCCGGCGCGACCTCGAACACCAGCTCGTCGTGCACGGTCAGGAGCATGCGGCTCTCCATCGAGGCGAGGCCGCGGTCGATGCGGACCATCGCCACCTTGATCAGGTCCGCCGCGGTGCCCTGGATGGGTGTGTTTCGCGCCATGCGCTCCGCCGCCGAGCGCAGCCGGAAGTTCCTCGATCGGATGTCCGCGAGGGTGCGCCAGCGTCCGAACAGGGTGCGCACGCCGCCCGTGCGCTTGGCCTGCTCCACCACGTCCTCCATGAACGCCGCGACGCCCTCGTAGCGGGCGTAGAACGCGTCGATGTAGCGCTGGGCCTCGTCCTGCTCGATGCCGAGGTTGCGCGCCAGCGCCCACGCCGACTGCCCGTAGATGACCGCGTAGTTGACGGTCTTGGCCGCCTCGCGCTGCGCCCGCTCGATCTCCACCTCCGGCACGCCGAAGATCGCGCTCGCGGTCCGCACGTGCACGTCGACGTCGTCGGTGAACGCGGCGATCAGCTCCACGTCCTCGCTCAGGTGGGCCAGCACGCGCAGCTCGATCTGCGAGTAGTCGGCGCTGAGCAGCTGCCAGCCCTCCCGCGCGATGAACGCGTCGCGGATCTTGCGGCCCTCCTCGGTGCGGATCGGGATGTTCTGCAGGTTCGGGTCGCTCGAGCTCATGCGCCCCGTCGCCGCCACGGCCTGGTTGAAGCGGGTGTGGACCCGCCCGGTCTCCGGGTGGATCTGCTTCGGCAGCGCGTCGAGGTACGTGCCCTGCAGCTTCGACAGCAGGCGGTGCTCGAGGATCACCTTCGGCAGGTCGTGCTGCGAAGACAAGGCCTCGAGCACCTCGTGGTCGGTGCTGCGCGCGGTCTTGGTGCGCTTGATCGGCTCGAGCCCGATCTCGTCGAACAGGATCGTCTCGAGCTCGCGCGGCGAGGTGATCTTGAACGGCCGGCCCGCGAGCTTCTCCGCCTGGGTCTCGAGCTCCGCGATGCGCGCGCTCGCCTCCCCCGACAGGCGCCGCAGATACGCGGCGTCGATGCGCACGCCCACCTGCTCCATCCGGGCGAGCACCCGCGCGAGCGGCAGCTCGATGTCGTCCAGGAGCGGGCGCAGCCCCTGCCCCTCGAGCCGCGGCTCGAGGATGCGCTCGACGCTCCGCACCAGATCCGCGCGCTGGCCCGCGTAGTCACGCGCGGGCTCCACGTCGACGTCGCTCAGCGCGCGCTGGAAGCCGCGCCGCTTCTCGGTCAGCGCCTCGTAGGTCGTGAAGGTCGCGTCCAGCTCGGTGCGCGCCACGTCCTCGAGCGCGTGGGTGTGTCGCTCGGGATCCACGACGTAGCTCGCGAGCATCACGTCGAAGACCACCCCCGCGAGGTCCACCCCGTGCCGCCGCCAGAGCAGCCGCTCTCGCTTGGAGTCTCCGAGGCTCTTGGGCAGCGAGGGGTCCTCGAGCAGCGGCTTCAGCGCCTCGGTCACCGCGTCCATGGGGATCTGCGGGTCCGCCCCGAGACGCAGATGGCCGATCGGCGCGTAGACCGCCTGCCCCTTCTCCCAGCTCAGCCCCACGCCGACGATGGGCGCGTTCAGCGCGTCGTCCCCCTCCGCGAGGGTGAACATCGCGAGCTTGCCCGCCTCCCGGATCGCCGCGCACGCCGCCTCGAGCCCGGCCGCGTCGAGCGTGTCGAAGCTGGCCGGCTTCTTCGGCCGCGGCGCGATGCGCGAGAGCAGCTTGTGGAACTCGAGCTTGGTGAAGAGCGCGCGGAGGCGCTCCTCGTCCGCGCCGCCGTAGCGGAGCTGGTCGAGGTCGAACTCGATGGGCACGTGCTCGTCGAGGGTGACGAGCTTCTGCGAGAGGTAGGCCTCGTTCTTCCGCTCCGTCAGGTTCCGCTTGAGCGCCTTCTTCGTGATGTCGTCGAGGTGCGCGTAGAGGTCGTCCAGGTCCTCGTAGTCCGCCAGCAGCTTCGAGGCGGTCTTGGGCCCCACCGACTTGACCCCCGGCACGTTGTCGGAGCTGTCGCCGACCAGCGCGAGGTAGTCCCGCAGCTTCTCGGGCGGCACGCCCATCTTCTCGACGGTCTCCTCGCGCCCGAAGACCTTGTTGCGCATGGTATCGAACATGACGACGCCGTCCTGCACCAGCTGGAGCAGGTCCTTGTCCGCGCTGACGACGACCACGCGCAGCCCCGCGTCACGGGCCCGACGGACCATGGTCGCGATGAGGTCATCGGCCTCGTACGTGTCGTTGATGAGACAAGGAATCGCGTAGGCCTCGATGACGTCCTCGAGCCGGTCGATCTGCTCGCGCAGGTCCTCGGGAGGCGGCGGGCGGGTGGCCTTGTACTCCGGGTACAGCTCCTTCCGGAACGAGGGCCCGGCCGAGTCGAGGGCCACCGCGAGGCGCGCGGGCCGCTGCTCGTTGACGAGCGCGAGCAGCATCTGGGTGACCCCGTACACGGCGTGCGTGGGCTCGCCGGAGGCCGTGCTCATGGGCGGCAGGGCGTGGTAGGCGCGGAAGACGTAGCCGGTCAGGTCGACGACCCAGAGCACGTCGGGGTCGCCGGGGGCGGGAAGCGTGGTGGCCATGGGGCGTCGAGGATAGAGCCGACAGCGGGCGCTCACACCCGGAATCAGGGGCGAATTGCCATCTGCGCCGTCTTGCACGCCCTTCGGGGCGCATGCTAAGGCGCGGTGCTCGACGCTGCCCCGAAAGGCGGGTGCGCGAGAGCGAGAGTTCGGGCGCGCCCGCTCGGCCATTGCTGGGGGGCGGGCCCTCTTCGGAAGGCTTCCTCACCCCATGTTCGAGACCCTCACCAAGGGCTTCCGTGCCGCGCGCAACCGGCTGGCCGGCGTCGCCGAGCTGTCCGAGGACAACATCGATCAGGCGCTCCGTGACGTGCGCCTGTCGCTCCTCGAGGCCGACGTCGAGCTCGGCGTGGTCAAGCGCTTCCTCGCCACGGTCAAGGAGCAGGCGCTCGGCACCGAGATCCAGACCCGCGCCTCGGTCGGCGGCAAGAAGGTCAAGATCGGCCCCGCCGAGGCCTTCGTCAAGATCTGCCAGGACGAGCTGAAGGCGATGATGGAGGCGGAGGGCGAGCCCCTCACCTTCAAGAAGAACCCCGCCATCACCGGCATCATGATGGTCGGCCTCCAGGGCTCGGGTAAGACCACGTCGAGCGCCAAGCTGGCCAACCTGCTGCTCAGGCAGGACCGCAAGCCGCTCCTCGTGGCGGCCGACGTCCAGCGCCCGGGCGCCATCGAGCAGCTCCAGGTCCTCGGCGAGCAGATCGACGTGCCCGTCTTCGCCATCCCCGGCGGCCGGCCGGTGGACATCTGCGCCAAGGCGATGGGCGAGGCGCGAAAGCTCAAGCGCGACACGATCATCTACGACACCGCCGGCCGCCTCGCGGTCGACGAGCCGCTGATGGCCGAGCTCGCCGAGATCAAGAGCGAGACCAAGGCCGACAACATCTTCCTCGTCGTCGACGCGATGATCGGTCAGGACGCGGTGAAGACCGCGAAGTCCTTCAACGATCGGCTCGATCTGAGCGGCGTGGTGCTCACCAAGCTCGACGGCGACGCCCGCGGCGGCGCCGCGCTCAGCGTCAAGGAGGTCACCGGCGCGCCGGTGCGCTTCGTCGGCATGGGCGAGACGCTCGACAAGCTCGAGGAGTTCCGACCCGAGGGCATGGCGAGCCGCATCCTCGGGATGGGCGACATCGTCGGCCTGATGAAGGACTTCGAGGAGGTCGTCGACGAGCAGAAGGCGGAAGAAGACGCCAAGCGCATGCTCCAGGGGCGCTTCACGCTCCACGACTTCCTCGAGCAGATCCGCACGCTCCAGCAGATGGGTCCCCTCCAGGACCTCTTCGAGAAGCTCCCCTTCTTCGCCGACAGCGTGCCCGAGGGCTTCGAGGTCGACGAGGGCGAGCTGAAGCGGGCCGAGGCCATCGTCAGCTCGATGACCAAGCGCGAGCGGCTCGAGCCCGAGATCTTCGCCAAGGAGAAGGGCCGCGTCACGCGCGTCGCCAAGGGCTCCGGCCGAGAGGACAAGGAGGTCGTCGACCTCCTCAACCGCTTCTCGTTCATGCGCAAGATGATGGGCAACATCGGCCAGCAGGCCGGCATGCTCCAGAAGATCCCGGGCATGAAGCAGATGGCGATGGCCCGCCGGATGAACGAGATGGTCAAGACGGGCGGCCTCGAGGGCAACCCGATGATGGCCGGGCTCGCCGACCAGCTGCTCGAGGCGGCGGTGGCGGGCGAGGGTCAAGCAGGCCAGGGAGGCCCCGCGGGCCGCAAGCCAGGCAGCAAGGCCAAGCGGAAGCGCAAGCGCAAGCAGCAGCGCCGTGCGCGGAAGAAGGGTCGGAAATAGCGTGGAGATTCAGATGCGAAATGCGATTGTCCTGATGCTGACCCTGGCGCTCGCGGGATGCGTCGAGCGGGCGCCCGAGCTCTCGCCCGCCGACCGAGAGCGGCTCAGCGAGTTCGTGACCACCGAGCGCCCGACGCCGGAGCACCGCCTGGACGTGCAGTTCGAGCGCGGCGTGCGGCTGATCGGCTACGACGCCCCCGACAGCCTCACCCCCGGCGAGTCGGTCCAGATCACCTGGTACTGGCACGTCGGACAGACGCTGGGTGAGGGCTGGAACCTCTTCACCCACGTGGCCAACGCGGACGGCGAGGACGTGCTCAACCAGGACGGCGTCGGCGTGGTGCGCGAGCTGTACCAGCCGAGCCGCTGGGAGGCCGGCAAGTTCATTCGCGACGTGCAGCCCCTCACGCTGCCCGAGGACTGGGGCTCCAGCCGCGCCATCTTCTATGTCGGCCTCTGGAACGGCGCCAACCGCCTCGGCGTGCGTCGCGGACCGAACGACGGCGAGGACCGCGTGCGCGCCTTCGCGCTGCCCGTCACGGGGGGCCGCGCGGCGCAGGCGGACCCGGCCGAGGCGCCCGCCGCGCCCACGCGCAGGCCTCCCCCCGGCGCGCGCGCGGCGCACGTCGAGGGGATCGAGATCGACGGCGAGCTCGACGAGCCGGCCTGGCAGGACGCGCGCGCGACCTCCGCCTTCGTCAACACGGTGGACGGCTCGAACACCGAGCTGCGCGCGACGGCCAAGCTCGCGTGGGACGACGACCACCTCTACGTCGCCTTCGACGTGCGCGACGACTTCGTCAAGAACACGCTCGAGGGTCGCGACGCGCACCTCTGGGAGCAGGACGCGGTCGAGATCATGGTCGACCCCGACGGCGACGGCCGGAACTACTTCGAGCTGCAGGTCTCGCCCACGGGGCAGGTCTTCGACACCCGCTACGACACGCGCCGTCAGCCGCAGCCCTTCGGCCACATGGACTGGAACGCCGAGGTGCGCGCCGCCGTCCACGTCGAGGGCACGGCGAACGACGATGAGGCCGACGAGGGCTACACGGCGGAGGTCGCCATCCCGTGGGCGGCCTTCGCGGCCGGCGAGCCTCCGGCGACCCGCCCCGAGCCCAACGCCAACTGGCGCGTCGCGCTCTACGTGATGGACACGCGCCCCGGCAACGGCGGGCAGCGCAGCGCGGGCTGGTCTCCCACCTACGCCCGCGACTTCCACGTCCCGGACCGCTTCGGGCGCGTGAGCTTCGCGCCTCCGCCCGCCCCCCAGGAGGAGGCCCAGGCCGCGGCCCCGACCCCGGGCAACCTGCGTCCCACCGTGCAGCTGAACCCCCAGGCCGTCCAGGCGCTCCGCGAGCACCTCGCCAACACGCCCCGCGACCCCCGCGGCCGCCCGATGGCGCCGCAGGGCATGCAGTAGCGCCTCAGGCGCTGAAGCCGCCGCCGCCGCTCATGCGGGCCGGATCGATCCCGGCGCTCGTCAACGCGGCGTACCAGCGGTCCTCCGCCGGCGTCTCGAAGAGGATCTCGTCGTCCAGGTCGACCGGGATCCAGACCCCACGGCTGAACTCGCCGTCGAGCTGACCTGCCGCCCAGCCGGCGTAGCCGAGCGCGAGCAGGCGTCGCTCCGGGCCTTCGCCGCCCGCGATGCTGTCGAGCAGCCTCCGTGACGCGCTGACGGCCACGCGATCGCTGATCTGGACCGCGTCCTCGAGCACGTCGGGATCGACCGCCTCCGGGTCGAACAGGATCCACCCCGACTGGGGGGCGACGGGCCCGCCGGTGTAGACGGGCGTCCTGTCCGCGATGTCGTCGTCCATGTCCAGGCCGAGCAGCTCGCTCACCTGCTCGAACGAGACCGGCGCCGGGCGGTTGACCACGAAGCCCAGCGAGCCGTCGTCACCGTGCTCGACGATGACGACCACCGAGCGGACGAAGTTCGGGTCGCGGAGCGCCGGAGCCGCGACGAGAAAGCCGGGGGCGATCGAATCCGCCACGCCGGGAGAGTGCCATCATCGGCCGTGACGCGCGAGAACGACGTACGTGGTCGAGCTCGAATAGGGCACGACCCGGACCACGCGGTAGCGCGCTCGGAACCACGCCGTGGACGCCACGCGGTGCTCCACCGGGTGACCGGCGAACGCCAGGAGCCGCCCCGCCTCGTCGACCCGGGGCGGGGCGCGGCTGCTGAGCACGATCGTGTCGGGGTCGCGCGCGGCCAACCACCCGACGTCGAGCTCCTTGGCGGCGTGTCCGCCCGGCAGGTAGGCGACGTCCGGATCGGTGATCCCGCCCAGGTCCAC
The DNA here is from genome assembly GCA_040218145.1 of Sandaracinaceae bacterium. Lineage (GTDB taxonomy): Bacteria > Myxococcota_A > Polyangia > Polyangiales > Sandaracinaceae > JAVJQK01. Next base: position 7,546 of record JAVJQK010000132.1, read on the forward strand.
GACCTCGACCCCCGACCGATAGGCGAGGAAGCCGACGTCGACGAGCGCGACGCGGCGCGAGTGGCGCTCGAGCCAGGTCGCGAGCCCTTCCCCCGCGGTCTCTCTCGCCTGCCCCGCGTCGCGCGCGAGCGGGAGCACGACGAGGTAGCTGGCCAGGGGCAGGAGCGCGGAGCCCGCGAGCAGGGCCCAGCCACGCCACGAAGGCAACCGCCGGGCGATGGGGCCCGCCGCGAGGTAGGCGTACAGCGGGATCACGGGCACGAAGAGCCGGAAGCCCGGCATCCAGTCGCCCCCGGCGAGCGCCACCGCGCCAGCGTGGCCGAGCAGCGCCAGGACGAGGGGGCGCGCGGCGCCATCGTCGCGCGCCGCGAGGCCCAGGGGGAGCAGACCGCCCACACCGAAGACGACCACCAGCGCGCGCGCGAGGTAGCCGAAGCCGTTCGCGAGGTCCGCGGGCTTGGCCGCCGCCGCGAGGGGCAGCGCGTGGTCGAAGAGCGCCAGGCGGAAGGCGACCACGCCCGCGGCGCCACAGAAGGCGAGGCCCCAGGCGAGGAGACGGTGGCGGCGGAGCGAGAGGAGCAAGACGCAGGAGAACACGGCGAGCTCCGGGCGCAGCCAGGCGAGCGAGGCGACGGAGAGGCCGAGCGCGGCCGCGGGTCGCCAGCTCGCTCGTCGGGGGGCGGGGGACGGCACGAAGTCCCTGGGGCCGGGGAGCGCCCGGTCCGCTGCCGCGTCGGCGACCGCTGCGCCGTCCGCCGTCTTTGCCGCTCCCGCTACCGCCTCCGCTCCCGTTGCCGCCTCCGCTTCCGCACCCGAGTCCGCTGCCGCCTCCGCGACCGCCCCCGAGTCCGCTGCCGCCTCCGCGACCGCTCCCGCGTCCGCTGCCGCCTCCGCTGCCGCTCCCGATTCCGCCGCCGCCTCCGCGACCGCTCCCGCGTCCGCTCCCGAGTCCGCTGCCGCCTCCGCTACCGCTACCGCTCCCGATACCGCTTCCGCTTCCGCTTCCGCTTCCGAGTCCGAGTCCGCTCCCGAGTCCGCTCCCGCGTCCGGTGCCGCCTCCGCTCCCGACGTTTCCCCCGCTCGTTCAGTGCTGGCCTGGGCCGCTGGATCCACCTCCGCGTCCCATGCCGGCTCCCGCCCGGCGTCTCGCGCGGCGAGGCCGGCGATCGTGGCGGCCAGGGTGGCGAGGCCGGTCTCGAGGCCCGCGATGGCCCACACGGCGAGCAGGGGGGACGAGAGCAAGAGCGCCGCCGCCACGGGGCCGCGGCGACGCGCCACGAGGCCGGCCGCGAGCGCGGCGGCGAGCAGGCCGACGAGCTTGGCCGCGGCGACCGGATCGGCGCCGAGCCACGCGGCGAGCGCGCCGGGCACCAGCCCCAGGGGGCCCGTCACGCCATCCGTCGGGGGGCCGTCGTTCATCGTCCAGCCGGCTCCCGCGGCGAGCCGGGCCGCGTAGCGAGCCAGCACGAAGGCGTCGTCGACGGTGTACGGCCAGGCCAGCGCCCCCACCCCGAGCGTGCCCGCGACGGCCAGCCCGGCCCACGCGAACGTCCTCGGTCGGGGAGCCGTCACTGCGCCCGTCCTTGAATTGAACGGCTCCGCCGGGCTACACCCGGGGCTCGGCGGCGTCCCCGCCTGCTGGCGCGCCCATGCTTCGCACCCGGATCATCGCGACCACGGCGACCGTACTGGTCGTCAGCGCCGTGTTCGCCACCCTGATGGTCTTCGTCAACCGCGCGGAGACCTTCGTGGAGCCGTTCCGCGTCGAGGCCGGCGAGGCCGCGCCGGTCACGCTTCGGATCCCCTGGACGCGGCTGATGCGCACCGGGGACGACACCTCGTCGATCCACCTCGAGGCGCGCGCGCCGATCGTGGCCCGCGGTGAGGTCGTCTCGGAGCCCGAGCTGGGGAGCCTGGTCCGGGCCTACGAAGACGGACGGCGCCCGCCCGACAGCGCGGATCTGCTCGGGCTGTGGTTCGTCTACTTCCTCATCTCGATGATGCTCACCGCGTACCTGCGCGGGCTGAGCCCCGGGCGCGGCGCGCTGCTGCGGACGCAGCTCGGGCTGATGGCGCTGACCCTCGCGCTCCTGCTGGTGGCGAAGGTCTTCCTCCTGCTGACGCCCTTCCCCGCCCACGTCGTGCCCGTCGCGGCGATGAGCCTGTGGGCCGCGCTCTTCCTCGATCGACGGACCGCGCTGATGGTGGGGCTCGCCATGGCGTTCCTCGCCGCGTCCCTGGTCGCCTTCCGGCTCGCCGTGGCCGCCGTCTATCTCGCCACGAGCATCACGTCGGTGCTCGTCCTGGGGGACAAGAAGAACAACGCACGCATCGTGCAGTCCGGGGTCGCCGCCGCCCTGGCCGGCGCGGGGGTCTACGTGGCCGCGCGGGTGATCTTCGACGGCGGGTTCGACCTCGGCGCGGAGCTCCGCTCCCCCTGGGAGTCGGCGCTCCTCGCGTCGATCGTCGGCGGGCTGGTGAGCGGCGTCGTCGCGTGGGCCGCCTCGGGGCTCGCCGTCATGGTGCTGGGCTCGGTCAGCCGGGCGAAGCTGGTGGAGCTGTCGGATCTCGATCAACCGCTGCTCAAGAAGATCGCGAAGGAGGCGCCCGGCTCGTGGGAGCACTCGCGCGCGATGGCCAACCTCGCGGAGGCGGCCGCGAACGCGATCGGCGCCGACGCGCTCCTCACCCGCGTGGGCGCCTACTATCACGACCTCGGCAAGAGCTGTCAGGCCAAGTACTTCGTGGAGAACCTGCAGCCCGGGGAGCCGACCCCGCACCGCGAGATCCCGCCCGACCTGAGCGCCGACGCGATCATGGCCCACGTGGTGGAAGGCGTGAACATCCTGCGGCGCGGCAACATCCCCGAGCCGGTCGTGGAGTTCGCCTACACCCATCACGGCACCAGCGTCATCGAGTACTTCTGGCACAAGACCATCGAGCAAGGGAACCCGCGCGAGCGCGACGAGAGCTTCTTCCGCTACCCCGGCATGCGCCCGCGCACGAAGGAGACGGCCATCCTGATGCTCGTGGACTCCATCGAGGCGGCGTCGCGCACCATCGACCCGCCCGAGCGGGACAAGTTCGAGGAGATGGTCCAGCGCATCATCTTCGTGAAGCTGCGCCAAGGGCAGCTCGACGAGTCCGGGCTCACGCTGCAAGAGCTTCGCACCATCGCAAACCAGGTAGTCGACTCGCTCTGCAGCATCTACCACAGCCGGATCAAGTACCCCTGGCAGGAGAAGAAGAAGGACGGCTCGGAGGGCGGCCTGCCGCTCCCCGGCTCCGCCACGGAGGAGGAGGTGGCCAAGGCGCGCGCCGAGGCCGCCGCTCGTGAGAAGGCCGCCGCCCGAGAAGAGGCCGACGAGTCGGCCGAGCCGGAGCCGTCCACCACCGACAGCCAGCCCCCCGAACCCCGACCGGAGGCCCCATGAGCGCCGAAGACCGCAGCTTCATGAAGTCCCTGTTCCATGGGCTCATCGAGGAGAACCTCGTGTTCCCCTATCCCGAGATGCAGCCCGAGGAGAAGGAGAACGTCACCCTCATCCTGGACAACATCCGGAAGTTCGCCGACAGCGAGGTGGACGCGGCCAAGATCGACCGCGAGCACCACATTCCGGACGAGCTGCTGTCGAAGATGAAGGAGCTGGGGCTCTTCGGCCTGACCATCGCCGAGGAGCACGGCGGCTTCGGGCTGAGCGCGACCGCGTACGCGCGCGTGATGCAGGAGATGGGCGCCATCGACGCCTCCCTCGCCGTCACGATGGGCGCGCACCAGTCCATCGGCCTCAAGGGCATCCTGCTCTTCGGCACGGACGCGCAGAAGGCGCAGTACCTCCCGTCGCTCGCCACGGGCGAGAAGGTGGCGGCGTTCGCGCTCACCGAGCCCGGCGCGGGCAGCGACGCGGCGTCGATCACCACCCGCGCGGAGCTGTCCGACGACGGCACGCACTACCTCCTGAACGGCTCGAAGATCTGGATCACCAACGGGGCGTACGCGGACGTCTTCACCGTCTTCGCGCGCACCAGCGCCCCCGACCCCGGCGTGAAGCCGCGCATCACCGCGCTCATCGTCGATCGCACCGAGGGGCTCACGCACGGCCCCGCCGAGGACAAGCTCGGCATCCGCGGCTCGAGCACGACCGAGATCTTCTTCGACAACGTGAAGGTCCCCGTCGAGAACGTGCTCGGGGAGCCGGGGCGCGGCTTCAAGGTCGCGATGCAGGTGCTCAACAGCGGCCGGCTCGGGCTCGCGTCCGGCTGCGTGGGCGCCTCGAAGAAGCTCATCCAGATGAGCACCGAGCGCGTGCAGGAGCGAAAGGCCTTCGGCCGACCCATCGGCGAGTTCGGGATGATCAAGGAGAAGATCGCCCGCATGACGGCCGAGACCTACGCGCTCGAGTCGATGACCTACCTGACCACGGGGCTCATCGACGAGGGCGTGCACGACTACTCGCTCGAGAGCGCGATCTGCAAGGTCTACGGCTCCGAGACGCTCTGGTACGTGGTCAACCAGACCCTCCAGATCGCGGCCGGCATCGGCTACATGGCCGAGTACCCGTACGAGCGCATGCTCCGCGACGCGCGCATCAACCTGATCTTCGAGGGCACCAACGAGATCCTGCGCGCGTTCATCGCGCTCAGCGGGATGCAGAGCCCGGGCAAGCAGCTCGCCGAGGTCGCCAAGGCGATGCGCGAGCCGATCAAGGGCTTCGGCATCCTGCAGGACTTCGCCATCCACAAGGCGCGGAGCCTCGTCCGCCGCGAGCGCCTCGAGCGCGTGCACCCCGCGCTCCGCGCCGAGGCGGTCTTCTTCGAGGAGGCGGCGGCCGAGCTGGCCCAGCGCTCCGAGCAGGTCCTGCGCAAGCACGGCCGCGACATCGCGGAGATGCAGTTCGTGCAGAAGCGCATCGCCGACGTCGCCATCGACCTCTACGCGCTGGCCTCGGTCCTGAGCCGGACCACGCGCGCCATCGAGCAGAAGGGAGAGTCGGGCGCCCAGCGGGAGCTCAACCTGACCAACGCCTTCGCGATCCTCGCCAAGGGCCGGCTCGACGACCGCCTCGGCAACATGGAGCGCGACAGCGACGAGCTGCTCAAGGCGATCGCGGGGCAGACCTACGAAGACGGCGGCTATCCGTTCGACATCGTGTGAGGGCGCTCCGCTGAGCGCCGGCCTTGCTCCGACGGGAGAGCGCGGCGAGACTCACGGGATGCTTCGCTTCGCTCTGCTCCTCTGTGCGTGCCTCCTCGCTGCCTGTGCCGAAGGGGGCACCAACGGCGACGGTGGCGTCGACGCGAGCACGCCCCCGCCCGGTGACAGCGGCGTGCGCCGGGACTCCGGCCCCACCGGGTGCCCGAGCGGCCAGCACGACTGCGGCGGCGGCTGCATCGACGACCTCGACAACGAGCCGGCGAACGGCTGCCGCCTGGGCTGCGGCGAGGCTTGCCCGACCCCGCCCGATGGCGAGGCCGCGTGCGCCGAAGACGGGACCTGCACCGTCGGCTGCACGCCGCCCTTCCGCCTCGTCGACGGCGAGTGCGTCTGCGAGGCGCGGACCTGCGAGGACATGGGGGTCATGTGCGGCGCGCCCGAGGACGGCTGCGGCATGACGCTCGACTGCGGCACCTGCATGGGCGAGGGGTCGTGCATCGACGGCCTCTGCGCGTGTGCGCCCGACGCGGAGGAGACGAACGACTCGTCCACCACGGCCCCGATGATCGACAGCGCGCCCGACGAGAACACGTGGGAGCGGACCTACGACATGTGGAACCTCGACGAGGCCGACGACGAGGACTGGGTGCGCTTCGCGGTGGAGGACACCGGGCTCGACAACCCGAGCATCACCGTCACGCTCGACCAGATCCCGATGGGCTCCAACTATGACCTCGCGGCCTACTACGTCTGCGACAGCGGCGGCGAGAACAGCTCCTGCGGCGCCGGCATGCCCGACAACATGATCGGCAACGGCTGCGCCTCGGCCAGCAGCGGCACCACCAGCGAGACGGTGCGCATCGACGCGGACTGCGACAGCGCCTTCAGCTCGAACGACAGCGGCTCGCTCTTCATCCGGGTCACGTCGTCCACGTGGGGCGGGAGCTGCGCCCCCTACCGGATCCGGATCCGGATCGAGTCCTGACGGCTACTCGGGGATCGACTCGCCCCGCTCGGTGCGCTCTTCCCGGACGGCCTCGATGGCCTCGTGGAAGGGGTGCGCGCAGTCGGGATCGAACTGGGAGCCGCTGCAGCGGAGGATCTCGTTGACCGCGACCTCGTGCGGCAGGGCCTTGCGGTAGGCGCGGTCGCTGGTCATCGCGTCGTAGGTGTCCGCGACGCTGATGATGCGCGCGATCAGCGGGATCTCCTGGGCCTTCATGCCGAGCGGGTAGCCGCGGCCGTCGAAGCGCTCGTGGTGAAGGTGCACCCCCGGGATCAGCGGGTGGAGGAAGGTGATCGGCTCGAGGATGTCCTTGCCGTAGCCGGGGTGCTTCTTGAAGATCTCGTACTCTTCCTGGCTGAGCTTCCCCGGCTTGTTCAGGTTCATCACGCAGCCGATCTTGCCGATGTCGTGCATCAGCGCCGCCTGGCGCACGATCTCGACCTCCTCCTCGCCGAGCCCGAGCTTGATGGCGAGGATCTGCGCGTAGGCCGCGACGCGCTCGCTGTGGCCCGCCGTGTAGCGGTCCATCTTGTCGATGGCGCTCGCGAGCCCCTTGATCGTCTGCTGGAACGTCGCCTTGAGGTCCTCGTAGAGGCGCGCGTTCTCGATCGCCGCCGCGGCGCGGTTGCCGACCATGCGGAGCATCTTGCGCTGCCCCTCGTCGAACTTCTTGCCGCGCGTGTAGCTGACCACCGCGAGATAGCCGAGGGTGCGCTGGCGCATGCTCAGCGGCGTGGCGATCAGCGAGTGCGGGGTCAGGTCGTCCGGCACGTCCGCGAGGTACTTCTTGGTCTCCGTGCCGTGCACCCGCAGGGGGCGGTCCTGCACGAAGTACTCGCCCAGGGCGATGACGTCGAGCTGCCCCACGCCGGTGCGGGGGCGGAAGTCCGGGTGGAGCTCGCAGGCGCGCTCGTAGAAGCCGCCCTCCCCGTCCGCCAGGAGCACCATGACCTGGTCCGCGTCCACCTCGTGGATGGCGGAGTCGGTCACGGTGCGCATCACCTCGTCGAGCGAGAGGCTCGCCGCGATGGCCTCGCTCACCTTGTAGAGCGAGAGCGCCTCCTTGAGGCGGAGGTTCTCCGCCTGGAGCTTCCGCTTCTCGAGCCCGCGGCGGATGGTGTGCACGACCTCCTCCACCTTGAAGGGCTTGAGGATGTAGTCGTACGCGCCGCGCTTCATGGCGTCGATCGCGGTCTCGACCGTGCCGAAGCCGGTCATGATCACGGTCACGACGTTGGGCGCGTGCTTGCTGATCGCCGCGAGCAGCTCGAGCCCGCCCATGTTGGGCATCTTCAGATCGCTGAGGACGAGGTCGTAGTGGTGGCGCGACAGCTCCACCAGGGCCGCGCTCCCGTCCTCCGCGGTCCGGACGAAGAACCCCTCCATGGAGAGAAAGTCGGCGAGGATCTCGCGGATCACCTTCTCGTCGTCCACGACGAGGACCCGCGGCGCGTCTTCCTGGCTGTGGTATTCCATCGGCGGGTTTCGACGGCGACCGGTCGTGGGCTCCCCTGGCACGAAGCCGGGGTACGGTGCCGTTGGAGGGACGGCCGTTGAGGGCGACCTTGGCGCGTTTGTAACATCAAATCCCCGTGAGTCGACGACGTATCCTTCTCAGCACGGTCGCGGTCTACGCCACCCTGACCGTGATCGGCGTCGGGTGGGCGGCGTTCCGCGGCCGCCCGCAGGTCCTCCTCTACCCGGAGCCCTGGATCGCGCTCGATGCCCCGTGGCGACATCTGGCCTCGCTCGCGGGCGGCGCGCTGGTCGCGGGGATCACGCTCGGCCTGACCCGGCTGTGGGTGCGGCGCTTCCGCTGGGCGCGCCGCCTCCACGTGTCCTTCCGGGAGGTGCTCGGCGCGCTCGACCGGCGGACGGTCCTGGGGGTCGCCCTGGCGAGCGGGATCGGCGAGGAGGTCTTCTTCCGCGGCGCCCTGCAGCCCAGCCTCGGCTACGTGCTGACGGCGATCCTCTTCGGCGTGGTGCACGTGGCGCCTCGCAAAGATCTGTGGCCGTGGACGCTCTGGGCGCTGGTCATGGGCTTCGTGCTCGGGGGGCTGCACGCGGCGACCGGCTCGCTGCTCGGCCCCATCGTCGCGCACGTGTGGATCAACTACGCCAACCTCGGCTTCATCGTCGATCACGATCCCCGCGCCCCGCGCCCCGATCCGAGCGCCGCGCCGCGCCTGGTGCACCGCCGCGAGCGGCGCTGATCGGATCAGGGTCGAATCGGCGGCCCGCCCAGGGTCTCGAAGAGGACCTCGAGGCGATAGCGCGCCCGGTTGCCGCGCCCGCCCCCGTCCCGGACCCGCAGCACGTAGGCCCCCGGCTGGACCAGATGCGCGAGGGACTCGCGGGGCTGGGTCTGGCTGGACTCGGCCAGGCTCTCGGCGTCGCGATCCAGCAGCTGCATGTCGACGTCGGTGCGATCGCTGGGTCCGCCGCTGCCCTCGATGGTGAGGCGCGCGACGATCATGCCCGGCTCCTCGACCGTCACGAGGTAGCTGTGGACGGCGTCGAAGCCGGTCAGGCCGATGTTTCGCCCGCCCGATGGCGCGGGCTGCGAGAGGCCGTCGATGGTGTCCTCGACGGGCGCGCCGAGCGCGATCGGCCGCGGCCACGGCAGGGGGCCTTCCGGGAGGAGCTCGTCCACCGGCTCGTTCGTGCGGGACAGCATGGCTGCCAGCGCCTCGCGCTCGACGAGGCCCGCCTCGCGCACGAGGTGGCGCAGGAAGCTCGGCAGCGACGGGAAGACCCCCGGCTCGCGCGCGTGCGCCATCATCGCGCGGAGGATCGCGGCGGGACCGAGCGCGATGCCGTCCTGGTCCGTGTCGGGCAGCGCGTCCGGCGAGGCGCCCTCGCCGTCCGAGAGATCCCAGAGGATCTTCGCCACGCTCATCTCCGAGCCGTAGCCGGCCACCGGGTCCTCGTCCGACTCCATCTCCTCGTCGACGCGCAGCCGGCCCCACGGCTCGACGCCGATGGTGTCCTGATAGAGCGGCGCCCCCAGGACGGCGAGCGCGAACCACGTCGCCCGGCCCTCCTCCCAGGCGAGCCCGGGATCGATCCGGAACCCGCGCGGGTGCGTGCCCCCCGTGGACGAGTCGCTGGTGAGGCGGTCCATCACGAAGTGCCCCAGCTCGTGCAGGATGATCGCCTCGTCGTGCTCGTCGGTGTCCGAGATCGACGCCTGCCCCGGATCCCCGCCCAGCAGCTCCAGCGCGTAGCGCCCGGACCCCGCGGGGCGCTCGCCCCGGTAGAAGCTCCACTCCCGCGTGCCGCCGCGGACCCAGTAGGCGTAGACCGGAGGGAGGGTGACGTCGGTCCATCGCTTCACCGCGTCGAGGCCGCGCACCAGCGTGTCGACGACGTGGAACGCGCCCGCCTCTCCGTCGCGGTCCCGCGCGTGGATCGCCAGCTGGCCGTCCTCCCTCGGAGCCGCGTCGAGCGCGGTGTCGAGCGCGTGGGTCTCCCCCCCGTTCGGGTCCCGCGCGATGGCCGCGTCGTGTCCGCGCACCCTCACCCGCGCGAAGACCCGCAGCGTGTGGGCGCTCGGCGGCGCTCCCAGGTCGAACCGTCCGTCCTCGTCGGTCCGCCCCTCCGCGAGCGTCGCGCCGGATCGATCCAGGATGGCCACGTCGACGTGACGGGCCGGGCGCACCTCGATCGCCTCGGAGGCGCCGCGCGGGGTCGGGTGGCGCGCGTCGTAGGTGACCCGGCCCGCGTACCGACCTCCCGGCCCGCCCTCCTCTGCCCCGCGCGGGGGCCCACCGCAGGCCAGGAGCAGCGAGAGGCAGACCGGAGCGAGGAGGAGCGCGCGCATCGTTCAGCCGAAGGGTAGCGGCCGCTGGGGCAGCGCCTCCACGATCCGCCCGACCAGCGTCTCGAGGTCCGCCTCGCTGTTGAGGAAGTCGTGCTCCTCGGCGCGCACGAGGAGCTTGGGGCCCCGGGCGTACGCCTCGAACCACGCGTCGTAGCGCGCGCCCAGATCGGCCAGATAGTCGGCCGGGATGGTCGCCTCGTAGTCCCGCCCGCGCCGCGCGATCAACCGGCGACAGCTCTCCGGCGACCGACGCAGGTAGACGAGCAGATCCGGCGCGTCGAGGCCCCCCAGGAGCTGCTCCGCGATCAGCGCATAGGTCTCCCAGTCGCGCGCATCCATGTCGCCCCGCTGGTGCAGGTTCTTCGCGAAGATCTCCGCGTCCTCGTAGCAGGTGCGATCCTGGATCGTGCTGACCCCGCGCTCGACGTGATCGCGCGTCTGCGCCACGCGCACGCCCAGGAAGCGCAGCTGCAGCGCCATCGCCCAGCGCCGCATGTCGCCGTAGAAGTCGGCGAGGTAGGGGTTGTCCGCGGTGTCCTCGTACAAGCCGCTCATCTCGAGCCGCTCGACGAGCCGTCGGGTGAGAGTGGTCTTGCCCGAGCCGATGTTGCCCGCGACCGCCAGGAACACGCGTCCCGTCACGATCGCGGACCGTAACACGGAGGGGTGCACGAGACCTGCACAACCCGACACGACTCAAAGATGCGAGATCACGCCGGATTTCGGAAAACTTCGTCTAGCCACTCGTAATTTCGCGCGTTTGCGGGTCAACTGAGCGTTGACGGATCGGGCGTCACTTTCTAGCCTCTAGGTGCGACCGGGGTACAGCCCACGTGCAAGACTCCGACATCAAAACGCGCGTAACCCCTCTGGAAGAGCTTCGGCCCCAGAGGAGCGGACAGGATTGCCTGGTCGTCATCTACTCGAACGACCAGCGGCAGTTCGGCAAGCGCTACGTGCTCGGAGACGAGCCCCTGACGGTCGGGCGCGGCCAGGAGAACCGCCTCGTGCTCGACAACGACAGCGTGTCGCGCCGTCACTGCCGGGTCGAGAAGCGCAACTCCGCCTGGTACGTCGTCGACCTCGACTCGACGAACGGCACCTACGTCAACGACGAGCAGGTGACCGAGTACCCCCTGCGCCGGGCCGACCAGGTCAAGATCGGCGACACGATCGTGAAGTTCCTCTCCGGTACGGACCTCGAGGCCCAGTACCACGAGACGATCTACAACATGACGATCGTCGACGGGCTCACGCAGATCCACAACAAGCGGTATCTGATGGAGACGCTCGAGCGCGAGATCCCGCGCGCCCGCCGCCACCAGCGCCCGCTCTCGGTGGTCATGTTCGACATCGACCACTTCAAGCACATCAACGACAACTACGGCCACCTGGCCGGTGACTACGTGCTCAAGGAGCTGGCGAGCCTGGTGAAGAGCCGCCTGCGCCCGGACGACGTGCTCGGTCGCTACGGCGGCGAGGAGTTCGCGGCCGCGTTGCCCGAGACCTCGCTCGCGGGCGGCGCCTCGATCGCCGAGGACCTCCGCCGCCGGATCGAGGAGCGCGCGTTCGTGTTCGAGGGTGAGACCATCCCCGTGACCGTCAGCCTCGGCTGCGCGGAGCTGACGGGCGAGATGGACGTGCTCGGCCTCATCAAGGCCGCCGACGAGAAGCTCTACGAAGCGAAGCGCGGCGGCCGCAACCGCGTCGCCTGCTGAGCGCTCCCGGACGAACGAGACAGGGTGGCTCACGAGACAGAGTGGCTCGCGACCGGCTGCCGCGGGGTGGCTCCTTGCCCCGCCGGAGGTGAAAGGTCGGGTTTGCACTCCTGAAACCTCGCCTGCCCCCTCGACACCGGGCGAGATCGAGGGGATCTTCGTCATGATCTCGAAGGTTTGCGACGCAAACGGAGACTTCGCGACGACTCTCGCACCCTCCGCTTCGCAGGCCCCGGAATGTGGCACGCGGATCGCAGACGATGCGGGAGACATGCGCATCGAGCATCACGGTCGCACCGACACGGGGCGGCGGGACAACAACGAAGACGGCCTCCTCGCCCTGTCGGAGCACGGCCTCTACGCCGTCGCGGACGGGATGGGCGGCTACGAGGGCGGAGAGGTCGCCAGCCGGCTCGCGCTCGCCAGCCTGCAGGCCTACTTCGAGCTCCTCGGGCAGGGCGGCCTCGGCCTCGACGAGTCGGAGGACGTCGCGCTCGAGCGCATGGGGCTCGCCGTGCGCATCGCCGACCGCGAAGTCACGCGCCGCGCCACCGGGCGCCTCTCCAAGATGGGCACCACCCTCGCCTGCGTCGTCGTGCAGGGCACCCGGGCGCTCATCGCCCACGTCGGCGACAGCCGCGTCTATCGGCTCCGCGACGGGGAGGTCGAGCGCCTCACCCGTGATCACTCGCTGGTGGCCGAGATGGAGGCCGCCGGCCTGACCGGCGCCTCGCAGCGCGGCATGCCCTTCTCCAACATCATCACGCAGGCCCTCGGCCAGGGCCCCGACGCGCGCCCCGACCTGCGGGTGGAGGAGCTGATGCCTGGCGACCGGTTCCTGCTCTGCTCCGACGGCGTGACCGACGCGCTCGACGACGAAGCGATCGCCTGGGCGCTGACCTCGAACGAGGATCCGGCCGACGCCGTCGTGGACGCCTCGTATATGGCGGGCAGCGCGGACAACATCACCGCCCTCGTGCTCACCGTGCCGTACGCGCGCGACTGACGCACCCTCAGGGTGCGACGAGAGCGCTGACCATGAACCCCGGACCGAGCATGACGGAGCGCCGCGGGTCCAGGCAGTGGCTGAGGACGACGAGGAAATGCTGGGGCATTTTCGAGGAGGCATCGGCCGCTGCATGGGCTCGCGCCGCCCGTCAGGCGACGGGAGCGGGTTCATGATCAGCGCGTCAGCTCGCTCGGATCGTCGGGCGGCACGGGCGCCGTGTCGGGAGCCGGCGCGCCGATCTCCGGTCCCGTGCGCTCGACGGTCGCCTCTCCGCCGGGCTCGAGCGCGTCCCCGCGGAGGGCGTCCTCACGGTACTCGCGCGGCACGCGACCGGGCTCCGCGTACACGATCAGCTCGTCGCCCGGGTGGAGCGTGCTGCTCTGCGCGATCTGGTTGATGCGCGCGAGCGACGCCACGCGGATGCCGAAGCGCTGCCCGATGTGGCTGAGCGTGTCCCCTGGCTGCACCCGGTAGCGGAAGCGGAGCCGGCCGTTCTGATCCTCGTGGTGGGCGAAGAACTCCTCGCTCCCGATGACGAGCACGCGGGCCTCGTCCGGGGTGATCACCACCGCGCGAGACAGGTCGACCTCGCGCGGCACGAAGAGCTGGAGGAACATCCCGCTCTGCAGCGACGCGTCGGGGTCGATCGCGTTCCACTGCCGCACGGCGTCGGGGCGCACGCGGAAGAAGCGCGCGATCTCGGCCAGGTCGTCGCCGCGCGTGACGCGGTAGAACACGCGGACGCGCCCCTCGATCGCGCGCGGCCCGTCCGGCACCGCGATGACGGGCGGCTCGCTCGGCGCCTCGCGGCCGCGGCGACGCCCCTCCGGGACCAGCAGCGCCGTGCCCGCGCCGACGCGCTCGTCGTCCTCGACGCCGTTCAGCTCCCGGATCGTGTCCTCGGTCGTCCCGTGATCGCGGGCGAGATCTGCGAGGCTCTCCCCGAAGCGCAGCACGCGCGTGCGCTCGACCGGGTGGCTCGGCCGCACGCGCGCCCAGCGCCGCGCGAAGCGCTCTCCGCTCCCGGCGGGGATCCGCACCGCGAAGCGCTCGCTCCCCGGAGGCGTGCGGCCGCGCCGGAGCGCCGGGTTGAGCGCGCGCAGGGTCTGGGCGTCCGAGCCCGCCGCGCGCGCGACCACCCCGAGCGACACCCCGCCCGGCACCTGCACCGTCTCCCAGCGGATCGGCGCCTCGAGCTCCAGCTCGCCGAGGCCGAAGCGCGCCCGGTTGTGGGCGACGATCGCGCACGCGAGGATCTTGGAGACGTAGAGGTTGGTCTCGAACGGCAGCCCCGACTCGAGGTGCGCGAGCTCCCAGTAGTCGTTGCTGTTGTACTTGCGGATCGACCGCAGCAGCGCGCCGTAGCCCATGTTGTAGGCGGCGAACGCGAGCTCCCAGGTGCCGAAGCGGTCGTGCAGCATGGTCAGGTAGCGCCCGGCCGCGACCGTCGAGCGCTCGGGGTCGAGCCGCAGGTCCACCCAGTGATCGATCTCGAGGCCGAGCTCCTCGCCCGTGCCCGGCACGAACTGCCACATGCCCGCGGCCCCGGCGTGCGAGCGCGCGGTCGGGTCGAAGCCGCTCTCCACCATCGCGACGAAGATCAGATCCTGCGGCAGGCCCTGCTCGCGCAGCACCCGTCGGATCATCGGGCCGTAGCGATCGACCCGGCGCAGCCAGCCGCGGATGAAGTCGCGTCCGCGCGGGTCGTTGCGGAAGTACTCCAGGTACCGGATGACGCGCTCGTCCCAGCGCACCGGGATGTCGGGCAGGGTCAGCCCTCGGAGCCAGCTGAGGTCTCGGCTCGACTGCGGCGTCTCCGCGGCGCGGCGCGGGGTGTCGCTCGTGACCGCGGCCGGCCCGTCGGAGACGCGCACCGCCCCGGCCGCGTCGGGCACGGGCGCGAGCGGCTGGCCGCCGAAGATCTCCTGCTCCGCGAGGCGCAGCGCGCGCAGCTCGGGCGACTCGTCCCCGTCGACCAGCCCCTCGAGGCCCGGGTCGGCCGCGCCCGGGTCGGCTCGGTCCTGCGCGTGTGCGGTCGCGCCGGCGGACGCCAGCGCGCCGAGCACGGCCGCCGCAGAGAGAGCTCGGAGCATGACGGCGAAGCTATCCCGAGGCCTCGCGTCTCGCCAGAAACCCGGAGAAAGCCAAAACATTGTACAGTCGCGAGCCATGCACCGCGGCGTTCGCGAGCTCATCCAGTGGGTCGAGAAGCACGACGGCTCCGACACCGTCAAAGTCCACCGCCCCGCGTTGGCCAAGGAGGTCACGGCCCTCGAGCACCAGCTCGGCACGCCGCTGCCCGCCGACCTCAAGCTGGTCCTCGGCGTCTTCGACGGCGGCAGCCTGCCCAACGGCACGCTGCTGTCGGCCACGCCGGGCCCGGGCGACACCATCGAGGCGGCCCTCAAGGCGCTCGCCGAGGACGAGGAGGTCAGCTTCCTCGATCCGGAGCTGCTGTTGCCGTTTCACCGCACCGAGGCCGGCAGCTACCTGGCGTTCGATCGCAGCGCCGCGCCCGTGAGCGACACCTGGCCCATCGTCGACTACGACCTCGAGACAGGCGAGCGGCGCCTCATCCACCGCACCTTCGACGGCTGGTGCCGGCTCTGCGTCGCGGAGTGGACGGCCGACGACTACACGGCGCCGTTCACGATCGAGAAGTACCTCCAGCAGGGCAAGCGACACGCGGAGATCGAGACCGACGTCTCCATCGCGCACGTGACGGTCGCCCACGCGCTGCGCCGCTGCGGCGAGCCGGAGCTGTCCCTCGAGAGCTACCTGCGCGCCGGCCGCTGCGTGCCCGCGGTGCCGTGGACCGACTGGGAGGCGCTGAAGCTCGCCGCCCTGCTGCGCTACCCCGCCGACGCGCTCGAGGCGGGCGCGCGCCTCGCCAAGCGCGCCCCGCAGTCGATGTGGGATCTCCGCGAGACCACGCCCTCGCGCGTGGCGTACGCGCTCGCCAAGGTCGCGCCGCCCCCCGGCGAGGCCCAGGAGCCGTGGCTGCGTCTGTTCGAGCAGCTCGTCGCGCAGGCGCTCGACGACGACGACCGAGCCGCCGCCGAGGCCATCCGAGACGCGGTCGTCGGAGGCGCCGACGCGCCCGAGCCGGATCCTCCGCAGGAAGCCGAGCTCGAGGTGGGCGAGGTGGAGGCGACCTGGGCCGCGATGGCGCAGGCGTACAAGGACGGTCTCCTCCGGGAGGACGACCTCCTGCTCGACCCGCGCTTCGGCGCCGTCGCGGAGACGCACGACCTCGCCGACGTGCTGCGCATCCGGCGCGATTTCTGATGATCTCCATCCGCGAAGCGATCGAGGCGATCCAGGGCCGCGTGCGCCCCACGGGGATCGAGCGCGTGGCCCTCCAGGACGCCGTGGGGCGCGTGCTGGCTTCAGCGCTCCGGGCGCGCGAGGACGTGCCCGGCTTCGACAACAGCGCGATGGACGGGTACGCGGTGCGCGCGGCCGACGTCGCCGCCGTGCCGGTCACGCTCCCCGTCGAGGGCGAGTCGCGCGCGGGCGGCCCCCCGGCCGGCGCGCTCGTGCCCGGCGCGGCGATGCGCATCTTCACGGGCGCGCCCATGCCCGAAGGCGCCGACGCGATCGTGATCCAGGAAGATACGGATCGCGAAGGAGACACCGTCGTCGTGAAGGCGGCGAGCGAGGTCGGTCGGCACGTCCGACGTCGCGCGGAGGTGATGGCCTGCGACTCGGTCCTGCTCGAGCCCGGCGCGCGGATCGGGGTCGGCGAGATCGGCGTGCTCGCGAGCCAGGGCTTCGCCGTCGTGCCCGTCGCCCGGCGTCCGCGCGTCGCCATCCTCTCCACCGGCGACGAGCTACGGGAGCTCGGCGAGCCTCCGAGACCCGGAAGCCTCGTGGACAGCAACGCGCACGCGCTCGCGGCCGCGGTGCGCGAGGCCGGGGGCGTGCCCGAGCTGCTCCCGCTCGGGGCGGACGACGCCGAGGCGCTGACGGCTCGAGTGCGGGAGGTGGCGCGCCGCGCCGACGTGCTGCTCTCGACCGGCGGCGTGAGCGTCGGGGAGTACGACTTCGTGCACGAGGCCTTCCGCGCGGCGGGGGTCGAAGACGTCTTCTGGAAGATCCGCGTGAAGCCGGGCAAGCCGGTGCGCTTCGGCGTGCTCGAGCAGACCCTCGTGCTCGGCCTCCCCGGCAATCCGGTCAGCGCCGTCGTCACCTTCGAGCTCTTCGTGCGCCCCGCGCTGCGCGCCATGCAAGGCGATCCTCGCCCCTTCCGCCCGCGCGCGCGCTTCGAGCTCGCCGCCCCGGCCCGCGCCCCGAGAGGCCGCACGGAGCTGGCCCGCGCCCGGATCGACGCCGACGGCCGCGCGCACCCGCATCGCACCCAGGGCTCCGCCGACCTGACCTCGCTCGTCGCGCTCGACGCCCTCCTCATCCTCCCGGAGGGCGCGCCGCCCTTCGACGAGGGTGACGTCGTGGACGGCCTGGACCTGCGTCGAGTCGACGGCGCCCCCGCCTCTCCGTTCTGACTCCTTCTCCGTTCTCGACGGTGCCACGCACGGCGGTACACTGACCCCGGCTCCCGACTCTTCGGGAACCATTTTGCCCCGCCGAACGTCTGTGCGCGGGGACTCTGCATGACGCTACCCGACGATCTGAGACGCCCTCTGCACGCGACGGCGCTACGGATCCGTCTGCAGCGCGCGCTCGACGTGGGGGCGCAGCTGTCGCTGGCGGGGCTCGGCCTCGCGGGGCTGGTGGTGGCGCTCCTCAAGACGGAGGCCCTGGCGGAGGCGAGCGCGACGCCGTGGCTCTGGGGGGCGGCGGCGCTGCCCGTGCTGGGGCTGCTCGTCGGCGCGCTCCGACCCGTCGGGCGTCTGCTCCCGGCGAAGCTCCTCGACCGCGCGCACGGGCTGCACGATCGCGTGTCGAACGCGGTGGCCTTCTCCGCGGAGTCGACGCGCACGCCGTTCATGGACGCGGCGATCGAGGACGCGAAGGCCCACGCGAAGGGGCTCTCGGCGCGCCGCGCGATGCCCCTCCGGTTGCCGCGCGACCTGCTCGCCACCCTCGGCCTCGGCGCGGGCGTCGCGCTCCTCGCGCTGGTGGAGGTGCCGCGCGTGGTGGAGGAGCGCCTCGTCCTGAGCGGCATCGACCCGGTGCAGCTCCACGCGGACGAGCTGGACGCGTACGAGTCCGAGCTGCGCGACCTGCTCGACTCCCCCGAGACCCCCGAGGAGGTCCGCGACGCGGCGCGGGAGTTCAACCGGCTGGTCGAAGACCTCGCCGACGAGCGGCTGGACCGCGCGGAGGCGCTGCGTCGGATCACCGAGCTCGAGGAGCGGCTCGACCAGACCCGGCCCGCGGACGCGGAGCTGATGCGGGAGTCGCTCGAGCAGCTGGGCGACGACATGCGGCGCGCGCCGGTGGCGGAGGAGCTGAGCCAGGCGCTGCGGGACGGAGACGCGGAGCGGGCCGAGGCGGAGATGCGCCGGCTCGCGGAGCGCCTGCGGAACGAGGAGCTGAGCCGCGCCGAGATCGAGCGGCTCCGCCGAGCGCTCCAGCGCGCGGCCGACAACCGCCCGGAGGACCGCTCCGAGCAGCTCGCGCAGCAGGAAGAGGAGATGCGGCGCCTGCTCCAGCGGCAGCGCGAGCAGCAAGAGCAGACCCCTCGGGAGCGGCGGCTGCTGCAGCGTCGGCAGCGCGAGCTGGACCGCCTTCGGCGTGAGCACCAGGAGGCGATGGAGCGGCGCCGGCAGCTCGACCGGCTGCAGCGCGAGCTGTCGCAGAGCGCCGAGTCGCTGAACCAGCGCGAGCAGCAGCAACAGAGCGCCGAGGATCTGGAGCGCGCCGCCGAGCAGCTCAACCGCATGGCGCGCGAGCAGATGTCCGACGAGGAGATGCGGCGCATGCAGCAGCAGCTCGCCCAGCTCCGCGAGATGATCCGCCGAGCCCGCGAGCAGCAGGCGCAGAACGGCCAGGGCCAGCAGCAACAGCAGCAGCGCGGCGGCCAGGGACAGGGCCGCATGGATCGATTCGTCTTGCGCGCGAACGGCCAGGGCGAGGGGATGCGCATCGTGGGTCCCGGACAGCAGGGCCAGCAGGGCCAAGAGGGTCAGCAAGGCCAGCAAGGACAACAGGGCCAGCAAGGCAGCGGTCAGGGACAGGACGGCCAAGGTCAGAACGGCCAGGGTGAGAACCAGGAGCGCGTCCTCCAGATCGGCGGCAGCGGTGAGCCGACCGCCATGCTCGAGATCCCCGGCATGGGTCAGTCGCAGCAGGGCCAGGGTCAGGGGAGCGGTCAGGCCCGGACGGGCGACGGCGCCGGCGTCGGTCACGACCCCACCCTCGCCGACGATCCCACCCGCATGCGCGGCAGCCATCAGACCGTGCGCGTCGAGGGCGAGCACGGCGAGGGGCCCAGCCGCAGCCAGGTCATCATGGGCTCCGCCCAGCGCGGCTTCGCGAGCCGCGGCTACCGCGACGTCTACACCGACTACTCGGGGCACGCCGAGGAGGTGCTCGAGCGGGACGAGGTCCCGCCCGGCTACCGCTTCTACGTGCGCCGCTACTTCCAACTGATCCGGCCGCGCGACTGACGAGGTCGCGGAGGCCGCCGGAGCGCGATGAGCGACGACGACAACAAGCCCGAGGCGCGGGTCCGTGAGTTCCGTTCCGATCTCGATCGCGTGCGCGCGGAGGTCGGGAAGATGATCGTGGGGCAGGAGGAGATCCTCGACGGGGTCCTCATCTGCCTCATCGCCGGCGGCCACGCGCTCCTCGAGGGCGTGCCCGGGCTCGGCAAGACGATGCTCGTGCGCTCGGTCTCGGAGGCGCTGCACCTGGACTTCCACCGGGTGCAGTTCACGCCCGACCTGATGCCGTCCGACATCCTCGGGACGACGATCATCGCGGAGGACGAGGCGGGTCACAAAGAGTTCCAGTTCCGCCCCGGCCCCGTGTTCGCGAACATCGTGCTCGCCGACGAGGTGAACCGCGCGACGCCGAAGACGCAGTCGGCGCTCCTCGAGGTGATGCAGGAGCACTCGGTCACGATCGGCAAGACCACCCACCACCTCGAGCAGCCCTACTTCGTGCTCGCGACGCAGAACCCGCTCGAGATGGAGGGCACCTACCCGCTCCCGGAGGCGCAGCTCGACCGGTTCCTCTTCAAGCTCCAGGTCGAGTTCCCGAGCCGCGAGGAGCTGCACGCGATCCTCGATCGGACGACGGGGGGCAACAAGCCCACGCTCGAGACGGTGATCGACGGCCCTCGCATCCTCGAGATGCGCGCGCTCGCCCGCGACGTGCCCGTCGCCCGTCACGTGCAGGATTACGCCATCCGCATCCTCGAGGGCACGCACCCGGACCGCGAGGGCGCGCCGGAGATGGTGCAACGTTTCGTGCGATTCGGCGCCTCTCCTCGCGGCGCGCAGGCGTGCCTGCTGGCGGCCAAGATCCAGGCGCTCATGGACGGCCGCTTCGCGGTCGGCGCCGACGACGTGCGCGCGGTGGCCAAGCCCGCGCTGCGCCACCGCATGATCCTCAACTTCGAGGGCGAGGCCGAGGGCGTGCGCACGGACGCGATCCTCGATCGCATCCTCGAGACGACCAAGGAAACCTCGGCCTGATGCTCGACTGGCTCCGTCGCCGGGGCGAGCCCTCGGCGAGGAAGGCGTCGTCCTCCGGAGACCTCTTCGACGAGGAGTTCCAGCGGCGCCTGGAGGTGCTCGCCATCGTCTCGCGGCGGCTGGTGGCGGGCCGCACGCGCGCGGAGCGGCGCTCCAAGAAGACGGGCAGCGGCATCGAGTTCGCCGATCACCGCCAGTACACCGCGGGCGACGACTTCCGCCACCTCGACTGGAATCTCTACGCGCGCACCGGGCGGCTGCTCTTGCGGCTCTACGAGGAGGAGGAGGACCTCTCGGTCTACGTGCTGCTCGACGTCTCGCGCTCGATGGCCGTCGGCGCCCCGTCCAAGCTCGACTACGCCAAGCGCCTCGCGGCCGCCCTCGGCTACATCGCGCTCGCCAACCTCGACCGCGTCAGCGTGGTCACGTTCGACAGCGGCATCTCGGGCCGGCTCGCGCCCACGCGCGGCAAGAACCGCATCTTCAAGCTCTTCGAGTTCCTGCGCCCCATCGAGCCCGACGGCCGCACGGGCACCGCCGACGCGATGAAGACCTTCGTCGCGCAGAACAAGCGCCGCGGCGTCGCCATCCTCATCAGCGATCTCTACGACCCCGAGGGCTTCGAGGGCGGCATCAACACGCTGCGCTTCCACAAGTTCGAGCCCTACGTGATCCAGGTCTTCGACCCGGGCGAGGTCCGGCCTCCGCTCCACGGCGACGTGCGCCTCGTGGACAACGAGACCGGCGAGGTGCGCGAGGTCACGATCACGCCGCGCGTCCTCGAGCGCTACGCGCAGGCCCACGCGAAGTACCGCAAGCGCATCGCCGACTTCTGCACCCAGAAGCAGGTGCCCTACTACCCGCTCGAGACTTCGGTGCCCTTCGACGAAGCGGTGCTCGACATCCTGCGCCGCGGGGGGCTGGTGGGCTGAGCGATGGAGCTGGTCGGCCTCTCCCTCACCCAGGTGCTCACCGTGCTCGGCGGCTTCGCGGCCGCGGTGACGGCGCTCTATCTGCTCAAGCTCCGGCGGCGGCAGGTGGAGGTGCCGTTCGTGCACCTCTGGCAGGAGGTGCTGGCCGAGAAGCAGACCACGCGGCTGTTCAGCTTCCTCAAGCGCATCCTCTCGTGGCTCCTCGCGCTCGCGGTGGTCGCCGCGCTCGCCTTCGCGATGGGCGACCCGCGCTACGCCGGCGCGAGCGACGAGGGGCAGACGACGGTCGTGTTGATCGACGCGAGCGCCTCGATGCGCGCGACGGACGTCTCGCCGAGCCGCCTCGAGGCGGGGCGCGCCGAGGTCGAGCGGCTCATCGAGGGGCTCGGGCCCGACGACCGCATGATCGTCGCGCAGATGGACGCGAGCACGGTGCCGCTCACCCCGCTCACGGGCGACCCGCTGCTCCTGAGCGAAGGGCTCGATCGGCTGGCGCCCACCGACGTCGCCGCGAGCCTCTCGCTCGGGCTGCGCTTCGCGCTCGACGTGCTCCGCGATCAGCCGCGGCCGCGCCTCGTGATCGTCTCGGACGGGCGGCTGGGGGACGGTGGAGAGGCGGCCCAGCGCGCGGCCGCGGCGGGCGTGGAGCTGGCCTGGACGAAGATCGGCGAGGGCGGCCCCAACGTCGCCATCACCGCCTTCAGCGTGCGGCGCTACCCGCTCGACAAGAGCCGCTCGCAGGTCCTCGTCGAGCTCTGGAACCCGGGCGAGGAGGACCAGGGCGTGGAGCTGTCGCTGCTGGGCGACGGCGAGCCGATCGACGTGCAGCGCCTCGTGGTCGCGGGCGGGGAGCGGCTGCGCCGCTTCTTCGAGAACGTCTCCGGCGCCGACCGCACGCTGGAGGCGAGATTGACGCTGGCCGATCGCAGCCGCGACGTGCAGCCCGCCGACGATCGCGCCTACGCGCGGCTCCCCGAGCGACGCCGCGCGCGCGTGCAGGCCGTCACGCCGGGCAACCTCTACCTCTCGGCCGCGCTCCTGCTCGACGAGTACCTGGACGTGGTGGAGGTCGCGCCGGCGGACTACCCGGCCGAGGGGCGCTTCGACGTGACCATCTTCGACGGCTGGGTGCCGCCCTCCCCGCCCGACACGCACGCCGTCTATCTCTACCCGGTGCCCGAGGAGGGCGTGCAGGGCCCGTTCGAGATCACCGGCACCGTCGAGCGCCCCTACTTCGACCGCATCGAGCACGATCACCCGCTGGTGCAGTTCACCGCGCTCCGCGACGTGAACGTGGCCGAGGGGCTCGAGGTGGAGCTGCAGCCGGGTGACCGCGCGGTGGCGGGCGACGAGCGGGTCCCGCTGATCGTCACGGGCACGCGCAACGATCACCGCGTGGTCGGCGTGCTCTTCGATCTCCGGCGCAGCGACCTGCCCCTGCGCGTCGCGTGGCCGCTCCTGCTGCTCAACAGCATCGACCACTTCGTGCAGGAGGACGCGGGCTACCTGAGCAGCTACGAGACCGGCGACACCTGGCACGTGCCCGCGCCCGCGGGCGCCGAGAGCGCGACCCTGATCACGCCGCAAGGCGATGAGCGCACGGTGCCGATCGTCGACGGGCGCGCGGTCTGCACGGGGACGCGCGCCGGCTTCTACACGCTGCGCGCAGGCGAGCAAGAGGAGGTCTTCGCGGCGAACCTCGGCCCGAGCGACGAGGCCATCGTGGAGCCGGCGGAGACGCTGTCGATCGGCGGGACGGAGGCCGCGCCGCCGACCATCGGGCGCGCGGGCGTGCGCACGGAGATCTGGACGATGCTCGTGCTCGCCGTGCTCGGCGCGCTGCTGGTGGAGTGGTTCACCTACCACCGGAGGATGACGGTCTGATGAAGGGCCGGACCCGCGTCTTCGTCTCGCTCGGTGTGGCCCTCGCGGTCGGCGCCGCCGTCGCCGCGTGGATCCTCTCCGCGGTCGGCGCCGAGCCGCTGAGCGTGCCCTTCGGGGGCGAGCGCTACGAGCTGCTCGCGCCGCGCTGGCTCGCGCTCGTCGGCGTCACGCCCATCCTCGCCTGGGGTCTCGGCCTCTCGCTCGCCGACCTGCCGCGGCTGCAGCGCTGGACCGGCGTGCTCGTGCGCGGGCTCGTGATCGGCGCCCTCGCGCTGGCGCTCGCGCGCCCCGCCCGCACCACCGACGCGACGCTGGTGAGCACCGTCTTCCTCGTCGACGTGAGCGAGTCGGTCACGCGCGCCAGCCTCGTTCGCGCGCGCGAGCAGGTGCAGGCGGCCGTCGACGCCCGGGGCGACAACGACGTGCGCTTGGTCACCTTCGGCCGCGGCGCGCGCGTCGTGCCTCTCGCTGACGACACGGTCCCCGAGCTCGCCCGGCACGAGGGCGAGGAGGCGGGATCCAACCTGCAAGCCGCCCTGCAGCTCGCCTACGGGCTCTTCCCGCCCGGGCACCTGCGGCGCGCCGTCGTCCTGAGCGACGGTGGGCAGACCGAGGGCGACGTCCTGGCCGAGGCGAGCCGGGCCTCCGAGCTCGGCGTGCGCCTCTACGCGCACCCCTACACCGAGGGCGCGCCGAACGAGGTCGCGGTCACGGACCTCGCGATCCCCGAGCGCCTGAAGGTGGGCGAGCCCTTCCCGATCCGGGCGCACGTCTTCTCGACCGTCGAGACCGACGCCCGCGTCCGGCTCTATCAGGGAGAGACCCTCAACGGCCTCGACGGCGTCCGCGACGTCTCGCTCACCCCGGGCGAGAACGTGATCGAGCTGCGCTCGGTCGTCCGCGTCGCGGGCCCCGTGACCTACTCGCTCACCGTCGAGCCGGAGGGCGACGACCGCTTCGCGGCGAACAACCGCTTCGCGACCACAGTGGTCGTGCCCGGTCGACCCACCGTCCTCTACGTCGAGGGCTCACCCGGCCGCGCCACCTACCTGGCCCGGGCGCTGACGGCCGCCGAGTACGAGGTCGACGTGCGCAGCCCGCGCGCCATCCCGACCTCGCTGCGAGAGCTCGAGCGCTTCGACTTCTTCATCCTGAGCGACGTCTCCGCCGACGAGGTCTCGCTGACCCAGCAGGACGCCATCGAGCGCTACGTGCGCGACCTCGGCGGCGGCTTCCTCATGGCCGGCGGCGAGAACGGCTTCGGCCTCGGCGGCTGGCAGGGCACGCGGATCGAGCGGCTCCTGCCCGTGCGCATGGACGCGGAGCGGCGGCGCGACCAGCCGTCCCTCGCCCTCGCCCTCGTGATCGACAAGAGCGGCTCGATGAACGGCCAGAAGATGCAGCTCGCGCGCGAGGCGGCCATCGCCACCGCGGAGATGCTCGGACCCGACGACTACATCTCGGTCGTCGGCTTCGACTCGCAGCCCACGCGCATCGTGCGCATGCAGAGCGCCCGGAACCGCATGCGCATCGTGCGCGACATCGGCCGGCTCCAGGCGCGCGGCGGCACCGCGATCTTCCCCGCGCTGGACATGGCCTACCAGGACCTCGTGGTCACGCGCGCGCGCATCAAGCACGTCATCCTGCTCACGGACGGCAACACCCAGGAGCAAGGCATCCCCGATCTCGCGCAGGTGATGCGCTCGGAGGGGATCACCGTGAGCACGGTCGGTCTGGGCGGTGACGTGCACCGCGCGCTCCTGCAGCAGGTGGCGACCCTCGGCGGCGGCCGCTCCTACTTCACGGCCGACCCCCACAACATCCCGCGCATCTTCATGCGGGAGACCAGCACGGTCGCGCGCAGCAACATCGTCGAGGAGTACTTCCAGCCCTCGGTGAGCGAGCCGGCGGACTTCCTGCGCGGCGTCGACGTGGGCAGCGCTCCGTATCTGCACGGCTACGTCGCGACGCGCGCCAAGCCGAGCCCCGCGCAGGTCATCCTCACGAGCGACCTCGGCGAGCCCATCCTCGCGCGCTGGCGCGTCGGCCTCGGGTGGTCGATGGCGTGGACCAGCGACGTCAAGAACCGTTGGTCGGTAGAGTGGCTGCGCTGGCCGGGGTATTCGCGCTTCTGGGCACAGCTGGTGCGCGAGCACATGCGGCAGCGCCGCCGGCAGACGCTCGACATGACGGCCGACGTTCGCGACGGCGAGGTCCGCGTGGTGGTCGACGCCATCGGGGGAGACGACGACTTCCTCAACGGGCTCGACAGCACGGTGCACGTCGAGGGTCCGATGGGCGCCGCGCGGGCGGACAGGGTCGACGCCGACCACCCGCTCCGTCAGACGGCTCCCGGGCGCTACGAGGCGCGGTTCCCCCTCGAGAAGTTCGGCTCGTTCGTGTTGACCGCCGAGCACCGGCGCGACGAGCGACCGGTCGCGGAGAGCACGGCGCAGCTGACCAATCCCTATCCGCGTGAGTACATGACGCTGGAGCCCGACGTCGCGCTCCTCACGCGCGCCGCGGGGCTCACGGGCGGCACGATCGAGCCTACTGTGGCGGCACTTTTCGATCCGGACGGCGAGCACATCCGTCACCACGAGGAGCTCTGGCCGCGGGCCTTGTTCCTGGCGTTGATGCTCTTCGTCCTGGACCTATTGCTCCGACGCGTACGCCTGTTCGATCGAAAGTTTCGCGCGCCTCGCGCCGCGTGACTTCGGGCGCCGCTCCGGCGTCGCTTGACTGCGAAGGGGCGCGCTCTAAATTCGTCCGCCCCGCCGACGTTGGAACACGTCGCGGGACCGACCGCGCCCTCCCCGAACGACACTCGACCGACCCCGCCGCGGAGCGCGACTCGACGATCGATTTCTCGTGCCCACCTACCCTCTAGATCCCTTACCCTGATCACCGCGCTCCCCCTCGCAGCCCTCTCACCCTCCTCGGCGAAACCGAAACCAATGGCAGCAACTCCCGCAACCGCTCACCCCGACGAGCAAGACGAGAACCCGCTCAGCGCGACGGATCTCGAGCACTTCAAGAAGGTCCTCGAGGACAAGCGCGTCGCGCTCGTGAAGAGCGCGCAGGAAAGCCTCGAACAGGACATGACGCTCGACACGAACGAGATGCCCGACGAGGTCGATCTCGCGTCGAGTGAGTACATCCAGTCGTTCGCGCTGCGCCTGCGCGGACGCGAGCGCAACTTCCTCGACAAGATCGAGACGGCGCTCCAGAAGATCGAAGACGGCGAGTTCGGCATCTGCGAGATGTGCGAGGAGCCCATCGGTCGCAAGCGCCTCGACGCGCGCCCCGAGACGACGCTCTGCATCCGCTGCAAGGAAGACCAGGAGCGCAACGAGCGCGACTTCAAGTAGCCGCGAGCGATGGGCGGTGGCCAATCTCGCGGATGGCTCCAGACCTTCGTCCAGCGGGTGCGCCCACAGGAGACGACATGCGCCCAGAGGAGATGACATGGCCGTCGAAGAGCTGACCGACGACACGTTCCAAGCGAAGCTGAAGGCCGCCGACCTGGCGGTCGTCGACTTCTACGCGGGCTGGTGTGGCCCCTGCATGATGTTCAAGCCGAAGTTCAAGCGGCTCGCGGACGAGTACACGCACGTCGCGTTCTTCATCTGCGACGGCGAGAAGGCGCCCGAGTCACGCAAGACGGTGAACATCGAGAACCTCCCCTACTTCGGTCTCTACCGAAACGGGGAGTTCGTGAGCGGCTTCACCACGACCAAAGAGGCCGGGTTCCGCGAGCTGCTCGAGGAGCAGTTCGGCAAGCCGGCTTGAGGGCCCGCGCGTGAAGCCCTCCGAAGCGCGCCGCCTCGCGGGCGAGCACGACGCCGACGCGCTGCAGGCCGCCGCAGAGGCGCTGGGCGACGAGCGCGCGCCCGCCATCGTCGTGCACGGCAAGGACGAGGGCGAGATGCTGACCCATGTCCTCCTGGCGATGCGCATCCGTGCCCGGGTGGACGCCGGTGAGGAGCCCAAGGACGCCTACCGCGCCGTGATGGGCGAGGTGCGCGGCGTCCTCTCGAACGACTGACCGCGCTGGCGGGGGGGAGCTCGATCTCGCGGAACGCGCTGGCGAGCTCAGCCCGAGGGAGAAGGACCGCTTCTACCGGGCTCGAGATCACCGCGCCGCTACCACCGATTCGCGGGCACGGGCACGGGCAAGGGGCAGGCTGAAGAACGCTCGCGTTCTTCGACCTGCTAGGCAACGGCGGGGTGGATGCCGCTCTCGCCGGCGACCTGGGGCAGGCGGATGCGGAACGTCGTCTTGCCCGGCTCGCTCTGCACCTCGATGGTGCCCTCGTGGTCGTCGACGATCTTGCGCACGATCGCGAGGCCGAGGCCGGTGCCGCCCTGCTTGCCGTGGGTGGTGAACGACTCGAAGACCGCGTGCCGGATCTCCTCCGGGATGCCGGGGCCGTCGTCCTCGAAGACGAGCAAGAGGGAGTTGTCGAGGTGGTCGCGGTCGACGGTGATGTCGAACCGGCCGCCCTCGGCGCCGAGCGCCTCGGCCGCGTTCCGCGCGAGGTTGTGCACGGCGCGCTGGATCTTGTGCTCGTCGAACCTGGCGATGCCCTTGTCGCGCAGCTCGAGCCCGATGCTCACGCCGCGCCCCTCGAGCTCGCGCTCGAGCTGATCCTTCAGCTCGGCGAAGAACTTGTGGAGGTAGACCTTGCGCACCCAGACCGAGCGGTCACCGCGCGCGAAGGCGATCGTCTCGCGCGTCATCGCGTTGATCAGCTCGACCTGTCGCAGCACCGACTCCGCGAGCCGGTCTCGCTCGTCCTCGTCGTCCTCCCGCACGAGGAGCTGCACGTAGCCGCTGATGATCGTCATCGGCGTCTTGAGGTCGTGGAGCACGCTCGACAGCAGCTGCCCGATGGTGCTCAGCCGCTCCTGCTTGCCGCGGCGGAGGCGCGCCGACGCGAGCCCGATGGCGGTCGAGATGTGGTTGGCGATCAGGCTGGCCGTGCGCACGTCCTCGTCGGTGAAGGGGGAGCTGCCACCGTGCTTGTTGAGCAGCTCGAGCGCGCCGTTGCCGTCCTCCCAGGAGAGCGGCACCGCGAGCACCGAGCGCGGGTGGTAGCCCACGCGGTCGGCGATGTCCTTCGCGTGGCGCGCGTCCTCCTCGACGTCGTTGACCACCTGCGGCTTGCCGTGACGCGCGACCCACCCCGAGATGCCGCTGCCGCGCCGGATCACCTGCGCCTTGACCGCCTCGGGGTCTCCGCCGACCGCGGACCGGAAGCGGAGGTCGCCGTTGGGCTCCGCGAGCAGGATGGCGCCCGCCTCCGCGTCGATGGCGCGCACGGCCCGCGCGAGCACGCCCTCGAGCATGTCCTCCGGATCCGTCGCGCTCGCGCTGACGGTCGCGATCTCGAAGAGCACGTCCAGCTCGCGCACGCGCTTCTCGAGCTGCTCCTTGATCTCGAGCAGCTCCATGTTCTTGTTGATGACCGAGATGAAGAGCTTGCCGTTCTCGATCGACACCGCCGCCTGCGCGGCGAGCGCCGCGAGCAGCGCCTCGTCCTCGCCGGTGAAGGGCCCCAGCCGCTTGTTGAGCACCTGGACCACCCCGAGGATGCGCCCGTGGCGGTTCTTCATCGGCACGCACAACGTCGAGCGGGTCCGATAGCCGGTGCGGCGGTCCCACTCCGCGTCGAAGCGCACGTCCTGGTAGGCGTCCTTGATGTTGAGCTTCTCGCCGCTGCGCGCGACCCAGCCCGCGAGCCCCTCCCCCACCTTCAGCCGGATCTCGCTGCGCCCCTGCCCCTCGGCCACCCGGGACACGAGGTGCTCGCCGTCGTCGTCGAGGAGGTAGATGGTCGACCGATCGGCGTCGATGACCTCGGTGATCTTCGACGCCACCAGCGCGAGCAGCTCGTCCAGATCCAGCGTGGAGCCGAGCGCAGCGCTGATGTCCGCCAGCGCCCGCGTCTTCGCCTGCTCCCGCGCGAGCGCCCGCTCCAGGCGCGCGATCCGCACCTCCGCCGAGACATCGTCCTCGAGCCGCTCCGACACGCCGCGTAGATTCCCACGACTCCCCGCGCCTGTTCAATCGCTCCCGACGCACGCCCACGGCGAGCACGCCGAAGTCGCCTTCCCAAGCACGTCCCCCAGCAGCGGCGACGAGCGAAGCGAGGTCGCCCTTCCCAGGACCCGAGCAGCGGCGACGAGCCCAGCGAAGTCGCCTTCCCCAGGACGCGAGCAGCGGCGACGAGCGAAGCGAGGTCGCCCTCCCCAGGACCCGAGCAGCGGCGACGAGCGAAGCGAGGTCGCCTTCCCCCGAGCAGGTCCCCCGCGGCAGCGGGCGGCCAGCTTTCGCGAAGCGAAAGCGCGAGCCGCGTGGCTCACGCGCGGAGCGCGGGACCCGGGCGACGAGCGAAGCGAAGTCGCCCGACTCGGGAGGGGGGGCCCCATGGAGCCGGCGCAGCGATGTTCGCGCAGGGTGCGGAGCACCCGAAGTCGAACATCGTTGCGCCGGCGCAGTGGGGGGGAGGGGCTTGAAAAGCCCCTCCCAAACAAACTCAGTATCCGCGCCGCATCTCGGCGCGGTCGCCGACCTGCACCTCGCGCGTCGAGCGCGTGATCATGACCGTCGAGGAGCTCGGCCGCGTGTGCACGACGATCGCCTCCGCGACGATCTCCGCCGGGTACTCCTCGGGCTCGTTCGGCGTCTGCACCGAGGGCCCGAGCGTGTCGGGGCTGGCGTTGAGGCTGTCGCGCCAACGGTCTCCCACGTCGATGATGAAGAAGCGGTTCCCGACCGCGACGCCCTCCTCGCGGCCCACGGGGAGGAAGACGATCTGCTGCTCACCGAGCAACAGCCGCGGATGCAGCGTGGCCACCACGCGGCTCTCGATGTCACGGTCCGCGACGCGCGGCGGCACCATGTCGAAGCGCCGCGGCATCGCCGCCACGCGCATGCCGCGCTCCACCGGGTCGAGCGCCTCCACGATCGTGCCGCGCGCGGTGCGTCGGTCGCGATCGTAGCTCTCCACGCGCACCGTGCCGAAGATGCGAACCAGCTCGCCCTCCTCGCCCTCGAAGCGCTCGTCGGCTTCGATCGGCCGGAAGATGGTCCACTCGCCGCTGGGCGTCTGATCGTAGTCGTCGTCGAACTCGATGTAGATCGGGTCGAAGGGCGCCAGCAGCATGTGGTCCTCGGGGGATCCCACCACGACCCCGGAGGAGTCGAGGGCGTCTCGATCGAGGAAACCCTCCTGCCGCAGAAACACCGTGCCGCTCTGCATCGTGCGCGCGGGCGACACCACGCGGGCGCCCGAGCCGTCGTCGATGACCACGCCCTCCCCCGGAGGCAAGAGCCGCAGCGTGTCGAGCGGGTAGATCCAGTGCGGGTTCGTGATCTCGGGGTTGTAGGACCACACGCGCGGCCACTCCCAGGGGTTCCCGTAGAAGCGCCCCGTGACGTCCCAGAGCGTGTCGCCCCGTCGCACGGTGTAGGTCTGCGGGATCATCCGGCTGCGCACGTTGCCGCTGATGCGCACGCCCTCTCGGTTGCGCGCGGCCGCCTCGAGGCTCTGCGGCTGGTCCTCGTACACGCCCGTCTGGGCGTCGGCCACGGCGGGCGCGCTCCCGAGGGCGAAGGCGATCAGAAGGGTCCGAACGACGCGCTTGCTCATGCGTCCTCCCGCGACGCCATGCGCGCCGCCATGCTGTCGGGGTACTGCGCGCGGAGGCGCTCGAAGACGCGGCGCGCGCGATCGCGCTGCCCGAGCCGCTCGTAGCAGAGACCGATGCGCAGCAGCGCGTCGGGCACCTTGTTGCCATGAGGATAGCGCTCGATCAGCGCGCTGAAGGCACGGAGCGCCCGCCGATGGTCGCGGCGCATGTAGTGGATCTCGGCGCGCCAGTACATCGCGTTGTCGGCGTACGGGTGCCGCGGGTGGTCGCGCAGGAACGCCTCGAACCCGGCCAGCGCCTCTGGCGCCTGACGCGCCGTCAGGTGCGCCAGCGCGGCTCGATAGGCCACCACGCCGGGATCGCTCAGCTCGGGCTGCACCCCTCGAGGGCTCGTGACCACGGCGGTCTGGGCCGACGCCGGCGCCGCGCTCTCGAGGGCGGGCGCCACGGTGACGGGCTGCAGCGGGATCGCGGGGACCGACTCGTCGACGGGGAGGCGAACGGCGGCGGCGGGCGGCGCCTCCACCATGATCGGCGCGTCGGGGCCCGGCAGCACGGCCACGTCCGACGACGCGGCCGGGCGCGCGGTGCCATAGAGCCGGAGCACCGGGCGCGGCGCCTGGGCCTGGGACGCGGGCGGCTCCCACGCCTCCTGGTCCTCCGTGGGCCGGTCCTCCGTCGGCGCCTCTTCTTCGGCCGGAGCACAGCGCTCGGCGATCCGCACGCTGCGCGTCGCCTCGGCTTCCCGCATCGCTTCGACGTCGCCGCGCAGGCTCCGCGCCTCGGCGCGCGCGAGCCCGAGCTGCGCCTCGAGCTCCCGGACACGGCCCTGGGCCTGGGCGAGGGCCTCGGCGTCGCGCGACTCCACCTCCGCCGACGCCTGCTCCGCCGCCCGCGTCGCCGACGGGGTTTGCGTCGCAGGACGAGCGGCGGGCGCGCAGCCGCCGAGGGCGAGGACGAGAGAAACGATCAAGCGGCGCTTCACGATGGGTCTCCGAGCGCGCGGACAGCCGCCGCGCAGAGACGATCGTAGGGAGCGCGCCCGATCCCCGTCAAAAAAGGGTCACGTCGCGCGGGACGGAACGGCGCGCGAGCGCTGCCACTCCACGCCGACGGGCTGACGGGCGGGCGTCCTAACCGCGTCTCGCACCGCGGTGCCGAGAGGCTGGATGGCCAGGAACCACGCGAGGCAGAGCCCGCCGCCGACCGTGCTCAGGGTGCCGAAGGGGGGCGGCACGAGCGCGATGGCCGTGACGAGCGCGAGGGAGAGCGCGCCCCCGACGAGGAAGAGCACCAGCAACCGCGCCCGGCCCGCGCACCACGCGATCGGATCGACCATGGAGACGAGCAGCGGACGGTCGTCCCACGGGCCCAGCGCGTCGTCGCGCCGCTTGCCGTGGACCCACACGCGGTCTCCGCGCCGCACCTCGACCTCCACCTCGCGGGTGTGGCCCTTGAAGCGGCTCGCGTCGGTCCACGCCGCGTCGAACTCGCCGTCGGAGCTGCAGCCGGCGGCCTCCCGGCTCCGCGCGTCGTCGGTCCAGACCTCGCTCGCGGCGATGGGCGCGGCGTCGACCGTCACCCGCCCGTCCCCGGTGTCGAGCGCGCCTCCGTGGACCTCGAAGGACTGCGGCCCGTCGGTGAAGAGAATGCGGCTCGGCCCGCGCGTGGTGACCGCCCTGCCCGTCTGGGCCACGTGCCGGCGCGCGAAGACGCCCGCGTCGGTCTCTGCGACCTCGCCCTCCACGAGCTCGCCGCGCGCCTTCGAGGCGGCGAACATCTTCCGGAGGGCGCCGATCGCGCGGAGCTGCTTCCAGGCGACCGCGAGCACGAGGGCACCGTTGAGCCAGAGGACGCCCAGGGCGAAGAGCCCCATGATCTCCTTGGTCAACACGGCCGTTCAGCTCGCGAGCGCTTCGGCTTCGGCCTCCGCGCGCCGCACCTCTCGCGCCTCGAGCCCGCTGGCTCGCTGCCCCCGCTCCGCCTGCGCCACGTCCCGCGTCCGGGGCCGCGAGTAGCGGAAGAAGAAGCTCCGCAGCAGGTACAGGACCATGCTCGGCTCGTTCAGGCTCGGGTCCGTGCGCGCCCCGCACTCGCGATCATGGACCTCGTCGAGCACCGACCAGTGCAGGCCCGCTCGGTTGTGATGGATGGTGTGGTAGCCGTTGTTGCACATCACCCAGTTGAAAGCGCGCCCGACGAAGTTGCGGGAGTGGTTCCACTCCGACGTGACGTCGCACCCGTCGTGCTGGATGAGGTTGATGCGCAGGATGCCGCGCGCGCCCCACAGCTGTGGCAGCACGACGAAGAAGAGCGCCGTCCAGAAGTCGAAGACGAGGAGCGCGCCCGTCAGGCCGAAGGCGAAGGCCTGCTCGAGCCCGTACTGGCGTCGGAAATCGCGCTGCCGCGTGGTGCGGGCCCAGCGGGAGACGCCGTTGAAGGTGTTCGGCCCGACCACGTTGGGGAAGTGGACGAGGTTGAGGAGGTGCCAGCGGAAGTCGACGTTCTCGGGCGCCGCCCAGTCGGGCTGCCCGTCGTCGTCGAAGTGGTGGTGCACCAGGTTGTGCGAGGCGATGTTCGCCGACGCCGGGTAGAGGGCGCCGAAGCTCAGCACGCCCCGGAAGAGGCGGTTGAGGCGCTTGCTCTTGAAGATCCCCTTGTGCAGGTGGTTGTGGATCACCACCGCGTTGAGGAAGCTGAGCCAGCAGGCGAACAGAAAGAAAAACACATTGCGGCACGGCGGCACGAAGTACATGGCAGAGAGCACCGCCCAATACGTCGCGACGATCGCGATCTGACGGTAGTCAGCCACGTTGTGCAGCAACCGGTCGCCCCGCCCCCGCGGGAGGGTCCGTCGCCGGCCCGTCTGCGCGTCGCTCGCCACGTTCCTTCTCCCCCCCGGCCGCGCTCGCTACGCCGCGGCCGCGACCTCGTCCTCCGGCTCCACCCGGCGGGGCTCGCCGACCCGCATGTGCTCCGGCGCCTTCATGGGGTTGAAGAGCATCGCCAGCTTGTGGTGGGTGCCGTGGTAGTAGATGCCGAAGAAGATCCGGTTGCCGATCCAGTACCAGCCGTAGTCCAGGTCGGCCGGCTCGATGGCGTACTCGCTCCGGTGCGCGTTGTGCCCCGCCCAGTTGAAGTGGATCACGAAGAGCGCCGCCCCGACGAACGCGGGCAGGTAGAGCAGGAAGAACCCGGCCGGCCCGAGGAGGGTGAACCACGCGACGAAGAGCAGGAGCCCGCTCGTGAAGCTCAGGCGCGAGCGCCAGATCTCGTAGCGGCGGGTCTCTTCGTTGTCGCCGTAGAGCTCGTAGTACTGCTGGCGCAGCTGGAGCTCGACGTTGATCAGCGTGCGGAACGCGTAGCGCCAGTAGCCGCGCGTCGCCGGATGCGGATCTTTCTCCGGGTCGTCGGTGTGGCGGTGGTGACGCCGGTGCACGATCTCCCAGGAGGCGAACTTGGTGCCCACGATGGCGCCGCAGATCTCTCCCACGATGCGGTTGATCGCCTTGGGGAAGTTCCCGTGGGAGGCGTTGTGAATGAACACGTGCGCCATGATCACGGCGTAGAGCGCGACCGGGAACAGGCCGAGCTGCCACAACGCCGGCTCGGGCAGCAGGCCCTGCCAGCCCGTGGCCACCATGGCAAAGATGGCCGCGAGGCAGAGGCACGCCCAGACGGTGTCGTACCAAAAGTAGAATGTCGGATGCCGCTTGAACTGTGCAAACGGTGCCGAGATTAGAGACGCCTTGATCGCGCTCACCATCAACTCCTTCGCGAAGGCGGGACGACCCTGGCCGGTAACCGTCCGCGAATCAAGCTCCGGCCGTGTGGACCCTGCCGATAGCACTATCGGTACCACCGTCGGGGCAGTGGGGGAGATATTCTATTTTGTCCCGCTTTTCCAGTGATCTGCGGACATTGGCTCATCCAGTCCGGGTGCCGGGTGCGGAACCTCGGTTCACACCTCGGTGCACACCGTGCGGATCGGTCACAGCCGCTCATTCCCCGATACTCAGCAGCTCGATGTCGAACACGAGCATGCCCTGCGGGCCGCGGGGGCGGCCCTCGTACGCGAGCGCGGCCGGGATCCAGAAGCGACGCTTCTCTCCCTCGACCATCAGCTGCACGCCCTCCGTCCACCCGGCGATCACCCGGTCGAGCCGGAAGGAGGCCGGCTCACCGCGCGTCAGTGAGCTGTCGAAGAGCTCGCCGTCCTCCGCCCGCCAGCCCGCGTAGTGCACCTGCACGGTGTCGGAGGCGGCCGGGTGACGCGTGCCCTCCCCCGCCTCGAGCACGATCGACGCGAGCCCCGACTCGGTGCGCGCGGCGCCCCGCGGCGGCGCGCTGACGTTCGGCGGGGTATCGGGCGCGGAGTGCACCGCGAGGAGCTCCACGTCGAAGACGAGCATGCCCTGCGGACCGGGTCGCCCCTCGTAGGCGAGCTCCGCGGGCACCCAGAGCCGGCGCTTCTCCCCGACGACCATCAGCTGGAGGCCCTCCTGCCAGCCGGGGATCACGCGCTCGAGCGTGAAGCTCGCGGGGCGGCCGCGGCGGATGGAGCTGTCGAAGAGCTCGCCGTCCTCCGCGCGCCAACCGCTGTACTGGACCGTGACTCCGTCCTGCGGGCCCGGGTGCACGTCGCCGGTCCCCGCCTGCAGCACGCGGGAGGCCAGGCCGCTCTCGGTGCGCTCGGCCGTCGCGGGGGGCGCCGCCACGTCGTCCGGGGCGGGGAGCGAGGGCGGGCGCGCGGCCTCCGGAGGGCGCCCGGGCTCGGCCGCCGCGTTGCGACGCGCGTCGGAGGGGGGCGCCCTCCGCTCCGGCGCCTCGGCCGCCGGGGCGTCACGGGACGGGAGGCGAGCCGGCGGCTCGTCTCGGTCGCAGCCCGCCAGCGCGAGGGCGAGCGAGAGCGACAGGAGCGTGGTTCGGGTGGTCGTTCGGGCCATCGGGGAGGCTGCGTAGCGGACCCTCACGACGCTGTCGAGCGACCTCGCTTCCTCTGGCATACTCGCCAGGTGGGGCCGAGGGGTCGTGGGGCGGAGGGCCGAAGGTGAAAGCAGAGGTGCAGCTGGTGCGCGAGGTGCTCGAGGGGGCGCTCGCGCCCGCCGTCGCCACCTCCGTGCTCTTCGAGGCGCTCGACCGCTGGGACCGCGGCATCCCCGCCGACGCGGGCGAGGTGCTCGAGCTCGTGCGCGGCCCGCTGGCCTTGGCTCTGGCGCGCAAGCTCGACGAAGACGGCGCGTCTCAGCTCGTGGCGATCCTCGAGGCGAGGCTGGTCCAGAGCGCCCCGCCCCCCTCGTCATCCGACGCGGCGTCGGACTCGGACTTCGAGGTGGACGTCGAGATCGACCTCGAGGAGGACCTGGTCTCCCCGTTCGTCGACGCCGAGGACGAGCTGACCAGCACCACGCAGATGGCGGCCGTCTCGCACCCCGTCTCGGTCCTGGTGGTGAGCGGCGAGCCGCAGTTCGGCCTCCTGCTGAAGGCCACGCTGGGCGAGGACCGCGTGCACACCCTCACGGTGAAGGACGACGCCGCGCTCCGGCACGCCACGTTCTCGGCCAACCCTCAGCTCGTCGTGGTCGACGCGACGGCGCCGCCGAACATGCGCTCGGACGAGCTGGCCGCGGCGCTGACGCGTCTGCCGGACGCGACCCTGCCCGTGCTGTGGGCGCTCGACACGCCGTTCGGTCGCGAGACGCGGAGCCAGATCCAGGGAGGGCACCCTCAGAGCGGCGGCATGCGCACGCTCTTCCTCGAGCGGGAGGAGGGCATCGAGCCGCTCCTCGACCTGATCCTGAGCCGCTTCCGTCGGCGCAGCACCATCCCGCCGCCTTCCTGAGCTCAGCGCGCGTTGCGCACGATCAGGTCGACCAGCCGGGGCGCGAAGCGGGCGACGCGCCAGAGCGCCTTGCTCCGCACGTCCACCAGCGCGTAGAGCCCCGGCCGCTTGACCTCCCGCAGCCACGCCTCGACGATCTGCGCGGCGCTGAACATCGGGGAGAGCTTGTAGACCGGCGGCAGCTCGGGCAGCGCCCGGACCATCGGCGTGTCGCCTGGAGGCGGGCACAGCACCTTGACCGCGACGCCGCTGCCCGTCAGCTCGTCCGAGAGCGCCTGGGCGAAGCCCACCACCGCGAACTTGCTCGCCGAGTAGCCCGCGAGCTGGGGAAAGCCGCGCAGCCCCGCGACCGACGCCACCAGCGTGAGCGTCGCCCGGCCCGTCGCGCCGGCCCGCCGCAGCGACGGCAGGAGCGCCTGCGTCACGTGCACCGTCCCGAGCACGTTGACCTCGAGCATGCGGCGATACGCGTCGGGCGGGACCTCGTCCGCCGGGCCCACCGCGAGCACCCCGGCCGAGTGGAAGACGTGCGCGATCGCGCCAAGCGCCTCCTCGCTCCGCTGCCGCGCACCGACGAGCGCCTCCGGGTCGGTCACGTCGACCTCCTCGAGGTGCACTCTGCCGGCCCGGATCTGGGCGCGGGTCTCCTCGAGCCCGGCGCGGTCGCGGTCCCAGAGCGCGAGCGACTCACCCCGCTCGCTCAGCCGCCGCGCCACCTCGCGGCCGAAGCCGCTCGCCGCGCCCGTGATCACCCACGCTCCGTCCGCCCTTCGCCCCGCTCGTCGCATGCGCGCGAGCATATCGCGAACGCGATCCGCTACCATGCGCGCCCATGCCGCTGCCCGCAGGCTCCCACTTCCTGACGCCCACCGTCCCCCTCCACGTGCTCGAGGCCGACGCGCCCGGCCCGACGGCGCTGATCCAGGCCGGCATCCACGGCGACGAGGTCGCGGGCGTGCACGCGCTCGAGGAGCTGCTCGAGGCGGGCATCCGACCCGCGGCGGGGCGCCTCCTGATCGTCCCGACCATGAACCGCGCCGCCTATCGAGCCCGCCAGCGCGCCGCGCCCGGAGGACTCGACCTCAACCGCTGCTTCCCCGGGGACGCCGACGCGCCCGAGGTGGAGAGGCGCCTCGCGCGCGTCTTCATGGATCTCGTCGAGGGCGAGCGCCCCGACCTGATGGCGACCCTTCACGAGAGCCACAAGCGCTACGACCCCGCGGTGACGCCGAGCTTCGGCCAGACCCTCGTCTACGGCGTGCAGCCCATCCCGCCCGTCGTGGAGCGCGCGGTCGCCCGCCTCGACGCGATGAAGCAGAGCGACGAGGAGCGCTGGGCCTCGCAGCACTACCCGGTCTCGACCTCCTCGACCGAGGTGATCGTGGACGCCATCGGCTGCGTCGGGATCTGCGTCGAGACCTGGATGGGCTTCGAGGAGCGCCGCCGCATCGAGATGCAGAAAGACGTCGTGCACGTCTTGCTCGACGAGCTGGGCGTGCTGCCCTTCCCCTCCGAACGCAACCCCGAACGCCCTTCCAAGAGCAAGTGACGGAGACTTCGATGGACCCGAGCCTCTACGGCGCCTTCCCCCGCACGCGCATGCGCCGCAACCGCAAGGACGACTGGTCGCGCCGGCTCGTCCGCGAGAACGCGCTCAGCGTCAACGACCTGATCTGGCCGTGCTTCGTGCGCGAGGGCCAGGGCGAGCGCACCGACATCGCCTCGATGCCGGGCGTGCAGCGCCTCACGGTCGACCTGCTCGTCGAGGCCGCGGCCGAGGCGGCGGAGCTGGGCATCCCCGCCATCGCGGTCTTCCCGGTCACCGACCCGAAGGACAAGACGCCGGGGGGCGAGGAGGCGAAGAACCCCGACAACCTCGTCTGCCGCGCGGTCCGCGCGCTCCGCGAGGCGAGCCTGGACGTCGGCATCGTGTGCGACGTGGCGCTCGATCCCTTCACCACCCACGGCCAGGACGGCCTGGTGAAGGACGGCTACGTGGTGAACGACGAGACGGTGGAGCTGCTCTGCCAGCAGGCGGTCGTGCAGGCCGAGGCCGGCTGCCACGTGATCGCGCCGTCGGACATGATGGACGGGCGCATCGGGGCCATCCGCGACGCGCTCGACCAGGCGGGCCACGCGCACGTGCGCATCCTGAGCTACGCGGCGAAGTACGCGAGCGCGTTCTACGGCCCCTTCCGCGACGCGGTGGGCAGCAAGGGCAGCCTCGGCCAGGGCGACAAGCGCACCTATCAGCAGGACCCGGCGAACGGGGACGAGGCGCTCCGCGAGGTCGCCATCGATCTCAGCGAGGGCGCCGACATGGTGATGGTCAAGCCCGGCATGCCGTACCTCGACGTCGTGCGCCGCGTGAAGGACGCGTTCGGCGTGCCGACCTACGCCTACCAGGTGAGCGGCGAGTACGCGATGCTGCGCGGCTCGGCCGATCGCGGCTGGCTCGACTGGGAGAAGACCATCCTCGAGAGCCTGCTCTGCTTCAAGCGGGCGGGCGCCGACGGCGTGCTCACCTACGCCGCGGTCGAGGTGGCGAAGATGCTGAAGGAGCAGGCATGAGCGAGCTGTTCGCCGAGATCCTGGTCGATCCCGAGTCCCACGCGAAGCTCACGCGCGCCAGCGACGCGCAGCTCGACGCGCTCCGGGCGGCCCTCACCGACGGCGGCGCGCGGCGTCGCGACGGAGGCGAGCTGCCGGCCTCGGTCGAGGGCGCGTGGCTCACCCCCGACGGCAAGCACGCGTTCGTCGACGTGGACGGCTTCCCCTCGCTCCTCGCCGAGGAGCGGATCGAGCTCGACACGCCGATCGACTGACGCGCAGCCTCACGCCGGCGAGGCGCCCTGCGCGCGGAGCTCACGGATGCGGCGGCGCAGCGGGGCGATGAAGTCCATCGAGACGGTGCGCGTGCTCGTCTTGACCGCCCGGCCCGTGTGCCACTTGCTCAGCGCGAGGCGCGCGACCGCGCGCACGAACTCCACGCCCAGCTTGCCCTTGCGGAAGTAGGCCGTGAGCCCGCCGAACGCGCTCGCCACCAGCTCCAGCTCCGCCTTGGTGAGGTGGCCGAGCGCGACCTCGTCGAGCAGGTGACTGCGAATGATCTTGCCGCGGCGTCGGACGAGCACGATCACGATGGCGAGGAACGCCGCGACGAACAGGAGCCAGAGCGGGAGCATGATGAAGAGGAAGATCAGGCCTCCGACCTCGCTCGAGCCCAGCACGATGGCCGTGCCGTTCCACACCGCGTGCAGGAAGACGGCCGCCGCGTAGCCGAGGACGGGCGCGATCGGGCGGAGCCAGACCTTGTCGGTCTCGCGCGCGATCCCGATGCCGATCCCCGTCATCGACGTGTAGAGGGGGTGCCCCCACGGCGCGAGCACGCCGCGCACGACGAAGGTCCCGATCATGCCGCCCGCGCCCGCCTCGAGGCCCGCGTTGGCGTAGTAGATGACGTTCTCGACCGCCGCGAAGCCGATGGCGCAGAAGGTGGCGTAGATGATCCCGTCCACCACCCCGTCGAACTCACGCCGGAGGAAGTAGAAGAAGCCGAGTACGAGCACGCCCTTGGTGGCCTCCTCGATGATCGGGGCGCTGACCACGGTGCTGATGATCTCGCCCGCCTCGCCGCCGATGATGCCCCCGACGAGGGTGTTGACCACCGCGCTCACGCCGCAGGCCGCGATCGCGCCCCAGGCGAGCGCCATGAGCAACGCGTAGGCGGGCTCGGGATCGTAGCGGTCGAGCAGGCGCGGCACCGTCAGGTAGACGAGCGCCGCGGGGAACGCGAGGCACGCCCCGACCGCCATCGCGATCAGCGTGCCCACGCCCTGGGTCGCGAGGGGCAGGATGATGAAGAGCAGGAAGAGGAGCACGACGCCGCCGAGCATCGCGACGCCGTAGCAGCCGCAGCCGATCCGACGGCGCACCCGCTCCGGGTCCGGCATCGCGCTCGCGCCCGCGGGGCCTGCGCCGTAGGGCGGGCCAGCTGGTCCAGGTGGGCCCTGCGGCGGATACATCGCCGCGACCTTACTCGCCTCAGGCGTCGGTCGTCACGCCCATCGCGCGGAACTTCGCGTAGCGCTGGTCGACCAGCGCGCGCTCGTCGAGCTGCTCGAGCTCGCCCAGGTGCCTCGACACCGCGGCCACGAGGTGGCGCGCCGCCTCGTCGGGCTCGCGATGCGCGCCCCCGCGCGGCTCGTCGATCACCTCGTCGACCACGCCGAGCTTCACGACGTCGGTGGCGAGGAGCTTGAGCTGCTTGGCGGCCTTCGGCGCCTCGGCGCCGTCACGCCACAGGATCGACGCGCAGCCCTCGGGCGTGATGACGCTGTAGGTCGCGAACTCGAGCATGAGGACGCGGTTGGCCACGCCGAGCGCGAGCGCGCCGCCCGAGCCGCCCTCCCCGATGACGGTGGCGATCACCGGGACGCGCAGGCCGGCCATCACGGCGAGCGACATGCCGATCGCCTCCGACTGCCCGCGCTCCTCCGCCCCGATGCCCGGGTACGCCCCCGGGGTGTCGATGAAGGTGAGCACCGGTCGGCGGAAGCGGTTGGCGAGCTCCATGATGCGCATCGCCTTCCGGTAGCCCTCGGGGTGCGCCATGCCGAAGTTACGCCGCACCTTCTCCTTGGTGGTGCGCCCCTTCTGGTGCCCGATGATCGCGACGGTGCGCCCCTCGAGCCGCGCGAAGCCGCTGATGATCGCCGGATCATCGGAGAACGAGCGGTCCCCGTGGAGCTCGACCACGTCGTCGAACACGCGCTCGACGTAGTCCAGGAAGTACGGCCGGTCGGGGTGGCGGCTCAGCTGGACCTTCTGCCAGACGGTGAGCTGGTCGTAGATCTCGCGCTGGAGCGTCTCGACGCGATCCTCGAGCTTGCCGAGCTCGCCCTCGAAGCCGCTCTCGCGGACGCCGTACACCTTGAGCTCGCGGATGCGGGCCTCGAGCTCGACGAGGGGCTTTTCGAATTCCAGATGGGCCATGACGGATCGAGCGGGGTTCTTTCGCGGCCGGCGGCCCGCGTCAAGCGGGGCGCGTGTGCTCGACCCCGAAGGTGCCCGTCTTCTCCCCCACCACGTTGAAGATCTTGAGGGCGTGAGCCTTGCCCTTCACCTGCGTCGGGGGGAGCTCCACCACCTCGAAGTGATCCTTGACCGCCGCGAAGGTGTTCTCGCTGATGATGATCTCGCCCGCCTTGGCGATCGAGCAGAGCCGCGCGCCGGTGTTCACCGTGTCACCGATGACCGTGTACTCGAGCGCCTTGCTGCTCCCCAGGTACCCCGCGACGCACTCGCCGGTGTTGATGCCGATGCCGATCTGGATCGTCGGCTGGCCCGCCTCCTCGCGCTCGAGGTTGAACTGAGCGAGCACCGCCTTCATCTCGAGGGCCGTCTTGACCGCGCGGTAGGGATCGTCGGGGTGGCTCACGGGCGCTCCGAACAGGGCCATGATCTCGTCGCCGACGAACTTGTCGAGGGTGCCCTCGTAATTGAAGATCACCTCCACCATGCGCTCGAAGTACTCGTTGAGCATGTCGACGATCTCTTGCGCCGCCTGCGACTCGCTCATCGCCGTGAAGCCGCGAATGTCGCTGAAGAGCACGGAGGTGATGCGCGCCTCGCCGCCCTTCTTGACCTCGACGCGGCCCTCGATGACCTGCTGCGCGATGGCCGGGCTCAGGAGCCGCTGGAAGCGCTCGCGGGTGATCGCCTCCTGCTCGAGCTTCGCCGCGTAGAGCGAGTTCTGGATGGCGACCGCCGCCTGGTTGGCGACGTTCTGGAACAGCTGCAGGTCCTTCTCGGTGAACGCGTTGGTCGCGATCTGAGAGTCGAGGACCATGATCCCGAAGACCTCGGCCGAGTGGAGCAGCGGCACGGCCATGCTCGAGCGGATGCCCTGCATGATGATCGAGTGCGCGCCCTGGAAGCGTGAGTCGACCGTGGCGTCGCTCGAGAGCACCGCCGCCTTGTCGCGCAGCACCTGCTCGACGATCGTGCTCGAGATCACGACCTCTTCGTTCGGGTCCTGCCCGCCCTCGCGCGTGCGGACGCAGCGCGGCAGCAGCTCGCGCTCCTCGTCGTAGAGGAGGATCACGCCGCGGTCCGCGCGCAGCAGCTGGAAGGCCGCGTCGAGGATCTTCACGAGCGCCTTGTCGATGTCGAGCTCGGCGCCGATCGCGCGCGCCAGCTCATAGCTCACCCGGAGCTTCTCGTAGTCGCGGCGGAGCGCGTCGCTGTCCTGGATGAGCCGCTCGGGCAGGAAGCTCTGGTCGATCAGCGGCGCGAGCTTCGTCCGGATGTGGCTCTCGACCATGCCGGGCGCGATCGTCACCCGCGACATCTTCGGGTCCGGGACCGGCAGCCCCCCGCCCGGCGTCATCTGTGGCGACATCCCGCCCTGGGCGAGCGTGCTCGGCGCGATCGGCGGGGGCGGCGCGGGCGGACCGTCGAAGGCCTGG
This sequence comes from Sandaracinaceae bacterium, assembly GCA_040218145.1. Taxonomy (GTDB): domain Bacteria; phylum Myxococcota_A; class Polyangia; order Polyangiales; family Sandaracinaceae; genus JAVJQK01. The sequence goes on from JAVJQK010000132.1 coordinate 50,651, forward strand.
GGCGGCGCCTGCGGCCGGGTCTCCTGGACGGGGGGCGGCGGCGGCGGGGGCTCGGGCTGCGAGGCCTGAGCCGGCCGCGCCCCCGGCGCGTTCTGCGGGTCGAAGATGATCCGGGTCGAGCCCAGCATGATCTCGTCGCCCGGGTTCAGGAACTTCTCGCTGATGCGCTCGCCGTTGACGTACGTGCCGTTCAGCGAGCCCAGGTCGCGCAATATCCAACGCCCACCCTCGTGGTCGACGTGGCAGTGCTCCTTCGACACGATGCGGTCCAAGACCTGCACCGTGTTGTTGGGGTGTCGACCCAGGGTGTTGTGAGCCAGGAGATCTACGTCCTGGCGGCCGTCCGGGCCGATGATCGTCAGGCGGGACATGACAGCGCGAGGCTGCGTGGATGCTACCCACCCCTTCGTCGCACGTAAAGCCGTGATTCTGCCCTCTTCCACCTTTCCCAACCGTCGCTTGCCCGGCGGGGGCCTCGGCGCTATCTTCCGCGGCCCTTTCCTGCACTGGAGCGACTGAGCATGGCCCGCGTAACCGTCGAAGACTGCCTCGAGCACGAAGAGAACCGCTTCGCACTGGTCATCCTGGCCGCCAAGCGCTGCCGGCAGATCATGAAGGGCGCCCCCGCCCTCGTGCACAGCAAGAACCGCGCGGCCGTCACGGCGCTCCGCGAGATCGCGGACAAGAAGGTCTACTGGAACCGCCCCGTGCGCGAAGCGGTGGACGAGTTCATCGCCGAGCAGAAGAGCGTCGACGAGCTGCGCTGAGTTTGCTGGAGGGTCTGAACGCAGACCCTCCCCCCATTGGGCGAAGCGCCAATGGGGCCCCCCTCCCAACTACGGCGCGTCGCGCGCTCCGCGCGCTTGGGCGCCGACCCCAGCGGCGGGGCGCTGGGGCCCCCGCGACTCGCGCTTTCGCTGCGCGAAAGCTGGCCGCCCGCTGCCGCGGGGACCCGCTCGGCGCGCGCTCCGCGCGCTTGGGCGCCGACCCCAGCGGCGGGGCGCTGGGGCCCCCGCGGCTCGCGCTTTCGCTGCGCGAAAGCTGGCCGCCGTTTCTTGTTGGAGGGTCTGAACGCAGACCCTCCCCCATTGGGCGAAGCGCCAATGGGGCCCCCCTCCCCACCTACGGCGGGTCGCGCGCTCCGCGCGCTTTGCCGCCGACCCCAGCGCGGGGCGCTGGGGCCCCCGCGGCTCGCGCTTTCGCTGCGCGAAAGCTGGCCGCCCGCTGCCGCGGGATCACTCTCGTGACGGCTGCGCGACTGCGGCCGCTCCGCACGCTTGGGCGCCACCCCAGTCACGGCCTCAGGTCGTCAGCGCTGGCATCTCGCGCGCCCGGAAGCCTCGCCGCCCGCTGCCGTGGTGGAGGACCTGCGCTTGGGCTCTCGCGTCGCGAACTTCGCCGCCCGCTGCTGGGTGGCTCGCTGGCCGCCCGCTTCCGCGGAGGATCCGAGCATCCGTGCTGCGGCGGCACGGACGGCCGTCTGCTCTACGTTCTGCGGATCCAGCGGAGCTTGGCTTGGCCACCGAGACGGTAGAAGCGGCGGAGCTCGACCTCGAGGTCGGCCAGGCGGCCGGTCTCCACGAAGCGCTCCTCGAGGCTGGCGGCGTAGGTGGCTGCGGCGCGGTGGGCGACGCGGTAGCGCTCGCCTTCGACGCTGTCGGCGTGGTCGAGGAACCGGGGGCGATCGTAGAGGCGCTCGCGCAGAGCACGGCTGCGCTCGCGGATCGCGCCGACGCCGTTGCCGGCCAGGAGGCCCGCGGCGTACTTGTCGACCTCGGCCTGGAGCTCGAGCTCGAGCTGGGTGACCTGCTCGTCGTGGTCGGCGCGGAAGCTCAGGTAGAGGAAGTGGCTGATGCCTTCGGTCGCGAGGCAGCGCGCGGAGAAGTCGCGGGACTCGACGCACCACTCGGGGTGGGCCTCCCGGAGCGCCTCGATGACCGCGGGATCGAGGTAGAGGGCGACGTGCACGCCGGCTTCGTCCTCGAGGACGAGGAGGACCTCGCCGCGCTCGACGGCGCCCTCTCCGACGGTGGCGTCCACGAGCTCGCGGTCGCAGATGAAGGCCTCGACGTCGGGCGCGGGCGCGAGGTCGTAGATCGCGCTGAGGAGATCCTGGATGCGCGCGAGCATCAGTGGAGGGTCCGCTCGTCCATGAGCGCCGGGAAGACGCCCTCCGAGCGGAGCCGCTCCGCGAGCCGCGGCGACTTGGTGCGCTTCCACTTCTCGTAGAGCCGCACGATGTCCTGGGGGGTGCGGAGCACGGTGCTCTCGCGGACGTCGTCGAGCGCCTCGACGTATCCCTCGAAGCGCTCGGCGAGCTCCCCGTAGGCCTCCTGGCGGGGCGCCTCGCGGGGGCTGAACGCGGCGAGCTGACGGGCGGTGCCGTAGGCGCGACCGCCCATGGCCACGAAGTAGCTCCGGCTGAGGCCACGGCGCTCGAGGTGATCTTCGAAGAAGCCGAGGAGGTAGAGGGCGCTGTCTCCGAGATCGCGCAGCTTCCGGATCTTCTCCGGGCCGTCGGTCTCCATGGCCTCGGCGAGCTGGAACGCGAGCGGCCGGTCGAAGTCCGCTGCGTCGCCGTCCGCGAAGCTCGCGAGGAGCTCCACCAGGTAGAAGCGCGTCGTCTCCGACGCCGGCACCCCGTGGCGCTCGAGCGCGGCGTCCAGCCGCTCGAAGAACCAACCCCTCACGTCTCCCGACATCTCGATCGTCATCTCGCGAGCACCTCCTTCGCTCTTTGAATCGGCTGCCATGCCCATGAAATTAGGGCAAAGTTTGCGCTTCCCATAACTTGTCGCGTCCCCGGTCATGGCTAATCGCGCCGGAGGCCCGCTCGTCAGCAGCCGTGGGCGGCGAGTGCTGACTCGCCGACAATCCCCACTTCGGTCCGCTGCCAAGCCCCCGAAATCGTTGGAAACAGGTGAGCCTACTCACAGGTTTCCACGGGGCCGGTTGACTGGGAAATCGAGCAGCTTAGATTCGCGTGCGCTATCAGCACTCGACATCTGCGAGTGCTAACAAAGCGACCCACGCCCATCTGGGCAGGCCGGATCTCACCCTGGGGGGAGGAGCTCCGGTGGAACGCAGAAACCCCTGCTCGAGGAGATCAGCATGGCGATTCGTCCCCTGCACGACCGCGTGATCATTCAGCGCGTCAAAGAAGAAGAGAAGACCAAGGGCGGCATCATCATCCCCGATACGGCCAAAGAGAAGCCGATCGAGGGCAAGGTGATCGCGGTCGGGAACGGCAAGATCCTCGAGGACGGCAGCGTCCGCAAGCTCGAGGTGAAGAAGGGCGACCGCGTCCTCTTCGGCAAGTACGCCGGCACCGACGTCAAGATCGACGGTGAGGATCACCTGATCCTCCGCGAGGACGACATCCTCGGCGTCGTCGAGTGAGCCCCCACGAAACGACCTGAAGGAGAAGAACATGGCTGCCAAAGAAATCCTGTACGATACGACCGCCCGCGAGAAGATCCTCACCGGCGTCAACACCCTCGCGAACGCCGTCAAGGTCACGCTCGGCCCCAAGGGCCGCAACGTCGTGATCGAGAAGAGCTTCGGCGCTCCCACGGTCACCAAGGACGGCGTCACCGTCGCCAAGGAGATCGAGCTCGAGAACAAGTTCGAGAACATGGGCGCGCAGATGGTGCGTGAGGTCGCGAGCAAGACCTCCGACAACGCCGGCGACGGCACCACCACCGCGACCGTTCTCGCCCAGGCCATCTACCGTGAGGGCGCGCGCATGGTCGCCGCCGGTCACAACCCGATGGAGCTGAAGCGCGGCATCGACAAGGCCGTCGCGGCCATCGTCGAGAAGCTCGGCAAGCTCAGCAAGAGCACCAAGGACCCGAAGGAGATCGCCCAGGTCGGGACGATCAGCGCCAACGGCGACGCCAGCATCGGTGAGAAGCTGGCCGAGGCGATGGAGAAGGTCGGCCGCGAGGGCGTGATCACGGTCGAGGAGGCCAAGGGCCTCGAGACCACCCTCGACGTCGTCGAGGGCATGCAGTTCGACCGCGGCTACCTCTCGCCGTACTTCGTGACCGACCCCGAGCGGATGGTCACCGAGCTGGCGGACCCCTACCTTCTCATCTGCGAGAAGAAGGTCTCCAACATGAAGGACCTTCTCCCCGTGCTCGAGGCGATCGCGCGTCAGCAGCGTCCGCTGCTCATCGTCGCCGAGGACGTGGAGGGCGAGGCGCTCGCCACCCTCGTGGTGAACAAGCTCCGCGGCACCCTCCAGATCGCGGCCGTGAAGGCGCCGGGCTTCGGCGACCGCCGCAAGGAGATGCTCAAGGACATCGCCATCCTCAGCGGTGGTGAGGTCGTGAGCGACGAGCTCGGCATCAAGCTCGAGAACGTCACCCTGAGCGATCTCGGTCAGGCCAAGTCGGTCACCATCGACAAGGAGACCACCACGATCGTCGACGGCGCGGGCAAGAAGGCGGACATCAAGGGCCGCATCGAGACCATCCGCCGCCAGATCGAGGAGACCTCCAGCGACTACGACCGCGAGAAGCTCCAGGAGCGCCTGGCGAAGCTCGCGGGCGGCGTGGCGGTCATCAAGGTCGGCGCCGCGACCGAGGTCGAGATGAAGGAGAAGAAGGCCCGCGTCGAGGACGCGCTTCACGCGACCCGCGCGGCCGTCGAAGAGGGCATCGTCCCCGGCGGCGGTGTGGCTCTCATCCGCTGCCAGGGCGTGCTCGACAAGCTCGAGCTCGGTGACGAGCAGCGCGTCGGCGCCGGCATCATCCGCCGCGCCATCGAGGAACCCCTTCGTCAGATCTCGCAGAACGCGGGCGTCGAGGGCTCCATCGTGGTGGACAAGGTCCGCAACTCGAAGGGCAACCACGGCTACAACGCCGCGACCGACTCCTACGAGGACCTCGTCAAGGCCGGCGTCATCGACCCCACCAAGGTCGTGCGCAGCGCGCTTCAGAACGCGGCGTCGGTCGCGAGCCTGATGCTGACCACCGAGGCCATGATCGCCGAGCTCCCGAAGGATGAGAAGGCGGGCGGCGGTGGCCACAGCCACGGCGCGCCGGGCATGGACTTCTGATCCATCCCGCTCGACCCACCCGGTCGTGAGAAGGCACCGAGTCTCCGTGAGGAGGCTCGGTGTTTTCTTTTTTGGAGGGCCTGAACGCAGGCCCTCCCCCCAGTGGGAAAAGCGCCCATGGGGCCCCCCACCCGACTACGGCGATTCGCGCGCTCCGCGCGCTCTGTCGCCGACCCCAGCGGCGGGGCGCTGGGGCCCCCGCGGCTCGCGCTTTTTTTTGGGGAGGGC
>JAVJQK010000133.1 GCA_040218145.1 Sandaracinaceae bacterium
CGCGCGGCGAAGATGCGCGTGATGGATCGGCGAGCGCGACGTCGCGTCCAGCGCGGCGGGCCGACGACGAAATGCTTCAGCATTTCGGAGGAGCGACTGGCGCGCTGGGCGCGGCGTCCCGCCGACGAGGCGCGCGCAGTCATTTTCGCCGCGCGCTGCTAGCGCCCCGGGCCCTGCGCTCGCAAGGCCTCGACCGCCTGGACGAGGGACCGCGGGCTCGGGCCCCCCAAAGCGGCGGCTCGCTCGGAGGCCCACGCGGCGCCGTCGTGGACCGAGCGGAAGAAGCGCACCTCCATGCCGCGCGCGGCCACGACCGCGAGGCCGCGCAAGAAGGTCCGGATCAGCGCGTGCTGCACGTCGTCGCCCTCGATCACCGAGGCGCTGAACCGGATCGCGTCGCGAAAGCGATCCGCCTGGGCCCGCGACTCCTCACGAAAAGCGCGATCCGGCAGGTGCCCGCTCGCCTCGGGAGGGACCACCACCAGAACGCCGATGGCGCCGTAGCGCGCGATCGCCTTCTCCACCCACGGCACGCGATCGTGCAGGGCCTCTGCGGGCGGCGCGCCCCAGTAGACGCAGACCAGCACGTTCTCCACTCCCGCGAAGCGGTGCTGGGGTCCCGCGCATACCGGCTCGAGCGCCACGGTGCGAAGCTAACTCGACGCGAACCCACCTCGAAAGGCCAGCCGCGTCGAGATGCGCTACAACGCGCCGGCATGCGGCGGCTCGGCATCGACCACGGGGACAAGCGGGTGGGCCTCGCGCTCTCGGACGAGGACGGCGTCTTCGCGCAGCCCTTCGACACGCTCGATCGCAAGGGGCTCGACGCCCTGGTCATCCGGATCGCCGAGATCGTCGAGGAGCGGGGCGTGGAGGAGATCGTGGTCGGCCTTCCGCTGCACCTCGACGGACGCGAGGGCGCCTCCGCGCGTCGCGCCCGCCGCTTCTCGGAGCGGGTGGCGGAGCGCACGGGCAAGCCGGTCGTGCTCTGGGACGAGCGCATGAGCAGCATGGCGGCCGAGCGCGCGCTCCGCGAAGGCGGGCTCGACGGCAAGGCGCAGCGCGGAAAGGTCGATCGGGTGGCGGCGAGCTTGCTGCTGCAGAGCTACCTCGACAGCCGGCGTGGGAGGCAGGACGCGTGGGACGCAAGAAGCGCGGACGACGCGGACGACGAAGACTCGCCCGAGCGCTGATCGCGACGCTGGCGCTGGTCGTCGGGGCGGCGCTCGTCGGGCTGGGCTGGCTCGTCATCGTCTACCCGAAGGCGCGCGCCGGAGGGCGCGGGCGTGAGGTGCGGATCCAGCTCGCGCCGGGGCAGAGCCTCGACGCGCTCGCGGCGGAGCTCGCGTCGGCCGGCGCGGTCGAGCGCCCGCGGGTGTTCGCGGTCTACGCCCGGCTGCTCGGCGCCGACGAGCACCTGCGCGACGGCGAGATCCTGCTCACCGACGACATGACGCCGCGCGACGTCTTGCAGCGGATCGCCATCGGCTTCGGCGCGGCGGAGGTGCGGGTCACCATCCCCGAGGGCTTCCACCGCTTCGCCATCGCCGAGCGGCTCGAGCGCTGGGGTGTGACCGACGCCGACGCGTTCATCGCGGCCACCGAGGATCGGCGCCTGCTCGACGAGCTGGGGATCGAGGGGCCGACGGCGGAGGGCTACCTCTTCCCCGACACCTACCGCATGCCGCAGGACCTGGAGGGCGAGGAGGTCGTGCGGCGCCTGGTCGGCAACTGGCAGAGGCGCACCGCGCCGATCTTCGAGGCGCAGCAAACCAGGATGGCGTGGCTCGGCCGCGAGCTCGCGTGGGGCCCCCACGAGGCGCTGATCCTCGCGTCCATCGTCGAGAAGGAGGCGGCGGTCTCCGAGGAGCGGCCGATCATCGCGCGCGTCTTCATCAACCGGCTCCGCTCGCCCGACTTCCACCCGAAGCGCCTCCAGGCGGATCCCACGGTCAGCTACGGTTGCCTGGCTGCACCATCCGCCGCCCCGAGCTGCGCCCGCTGGGAGGGCGGGGCCATCACGCGCTCGATGCTCCAGGACCGGGCCAACCTCTACAACACGTACCGCCACGAGGGGCTGCCGCCCGGCCCGATCACGAACCCCGGGCTCGCGTCGATCCGCGCGGTGCTCGACCACGAAGATCACGAGTACCTCTACTTCGTCGCGCGCGGGCACGGGCGCCACGCCTTCAGCGCCACCCTGGAGGAGCACAACGCCGCCGTCGCGCGCTTCCGCGAGTCACGTCGATGAGCGGTCAGATGGACCTGTTCCAGGATCCGCTCCCCGCCCCCGACCCGGAGCTGGTCGCGCTGGCCGAGGCCATCCCGCCGCACGTGCGCTTCGGCACGTCGAGCTGGACCTTCGAGGGCTGGCGAGACCTGGTCTACCAGAAGCGTTACGCGACGAAGCAAGCCTTCGTGCGGGAGAGCCTGCGGGAGTACGCCGCGCACCCGCTCTTCGACACGGTGGGCGTCGACCGCAGCTACTACGCGCCCCTGACGCGCGAGGACTGGCGCGCCCAGGCGGCGCAGCTCCCGCCCGGGTTCCGCGCGTGCAGCAAGGTCTGGGGCGAGCTGACCACCCGCGTGTTCCCGCGTCACGATCGCTACGGTGAGCGCGCGGGGCAGCCGAACCCGTTCTTCCTCGACCCGCCGCGCTTCCTCGAGAGCGTGCTCATCCCGCTGATCGAGGGCTTCGACGACCACGCCGGCCCGCTGATCGTGGAGATCCCGCCGTCCCCGGTCGCGACCGAGCCGCGCGCCTTCGCGGCGTCGATCGATCGCTTCCTCCGGGGCGTGCCCTCCGAGGTGCCGCTGGCGTTCGAGCTCCGCGAGCCGGCGCTCCTGTCCGACGCCTACCTGAGCGTGCTCCGACGCCACCCGCACGCCAGCCACGTGATCAACCTGCACACCCGCATGCCGACGGTGCGGGAGCAGATGGAGCGGGGCGCCATCGACGCGGCGGGCGCGGGCGCGCCCCTGGTGTGCCGCCTGATGCTCCCGCCGGGCCGACGCTACGCCGAGATGAAGGAGGCGTACGCGCCCTTCGATCGGATCGTGGAGCCGCAGCCCGAGATGCGCGCCGACGTGGTCGCGCTCATCGAGGCGACGCGCGGCGTCTGTGAGCTCTACGTGCTGGTCAACAACAAGGTGGAGGGCTCGTCCCCGCTCACCGTGCGCGGCCTGGTCGAAGAGCTCTCGGCGTCTCTCAGTGCCAGCACGAGAACGCCGCCGCCATCGACGCGGTGAGGCAGACGAAGGGGCAGACGAGGAGGTAGACGGCCAGCCCGAGCCACCAGACCGTGACCCGGGTGGGCGCGTGCAGGCGGCCGAGGAGCCAGAGGATCGCGCCCGTGCTCGGGCCGCTGAACAGGAGCAGCCACCCGACGACTCCGTCGCTGGTGCAGCCCGCGCCGTCCTGGGCGAGCAGCTCCGCGAACAGGGTGCCGGCGAACAGGGCGATGAGCGGCGCGAAGAAGGCGCCGATGCAGGCGGCGGCCGCGGCGAGGGCCTTGCCCGGCCCGGAGCGCACCGGGTCGAGCGGCGCCGTCGCCGACACGCGCGCCACGGGCTGGCCCATCCCTTCGCGATAGGGCGCGTCGGGCGTGTGCGCGACGAGCACCCCGTCGAGGATGGGGCCGCGGGTGAAGGCGGGCAGGGCCGCCACGCGCGCGTCCTCGAAGTCGCGGTCCGCGCGGATCCGCCAGCCCCCCACGCGACCCTCTCGCACGCGCGTCAGCCAGCGCCGTCGGCGTCGCAGCGCGCCGCGCGCGCGGCCCGCCAGCGCGGCCGCCGCCAACGCCATGCCGAGCCCGAGGCCGCCGCTGACGAGGTCGGTGCGGAGCGCGCCCACGAGGCCCGCCACGCTGGCCACCGCGACCAGCCAGCGCGCCACGTGCCCGCGCGCCCGGATGGGGTCCTCGAGGCTCCCGCCACGCTCGAGCGGCTCCAGGCGCCCCATGAGGGTCCACCAGAACGTGGCCAGCACGAGTCCGGCCGGCGCGGCGAGGAAGAGCGCGAGGCAGATCCAGTCGGCGTTCACCGCGCCCACCGCGGTGGGCAGCGCGACGAAGGCGCCGGCGACGGCGGTCCAGGTCAGGCTCGCGTCGTCGTCCTCGCCGGGGTGACTGCGAGCGAGGAGGGCCAGCACGGCGAGCTCGACCGCGAGCACGAGCGCGCCGACGAGGTCGTCCGACACGAGGCGCATGCCGGCGACGCCGAGCAGCGCGGAGCCGAGGGCGAGGGCCAGGGCGCCCTCGCGCCGCACGGCTCCATCCGGCTTCATCTCGTCCACCCGTTCCTGCGCGCCTCGGCCATCTGCGCTGTCCCCCGTCTGAGCCACTCAGTTCAAGATAGACCCACGTGGCGCGTGATCGAGGGAGCAACCGTGAATCGCTCGAATCCGAGCGTCTCCGCCGCGAACCAGGCGTCCAGCGGTCGGCTGATCGCGCGGGGCGCGGTGGCGCGAACCAGCCGCAGCGCGGCCTCGATCGGCAGGCGCCGCACGTCGACGATCACCCCGTCGGGATCGTCGGGCGGGCCCACTCGGGCGAAGTCGTGGGTGAGATAGGTCTGCACTCTGACGGCCCCGACGTGGTGCACGAAGGCGAGCTCCGCGTCGCGGATCATCAGGCCGGTCTCCTCGCGGACCTCGCGCACCATGCCCGCCTCGAAGCTCTCTCCGGCGTCGACGCTGCCGCCCGGGGGCGTCCAGTAGCGCTCACCGCGCGGGCCGCGGTTCTCGACGATCCAGAGCCCGCCCCGGTCGATCAGGAGCGCGGCGGCGGCGCGGGAGCTCGGAGCGTGACTCGCCATCTCGCCCCTTCGAACGGACGAAACGCGGCGCGGCTTGAGCGGGAATCGGCGCGGTGGCAGGTTCCCGGCGATGGGCGCCACCAACGTCACCTGGCATCACGGAGAGGTCTCGCAGCAGGAGCGCGAGCGCGTGCTCGGCCACCGCGGGGCCTGCGTCTGGCTCACCGGCCTGAGCGGCTCGGGCAAGAGCACCCTCGCGCGCCGCGTCGAGAAGCGCCTCGTCGAGCGCGGCGTCGCGGCGTACGTGCTCGACGGCGACAACCTCCGCCACGGGCTCAACGCGGACCTCGGCTTCGGCCCCGAGGCGCGCCAGGAGAACGTGCGCCGGGTGGGCGAGGTCGCGCGCCTCATGGTCGACGCCGGCGTGCTCGTCCTGAGCGCGTTCATCAGCCCCTATCGCGCCGACCGCGCCAGCGTGCGCGGGCGCTTCGACGAGGGGCGCTTCGTGGAGGTCTGGGTCTCGACGCCGCTCGAGGTCTGCGAGCGCCGCGATCCCAAGGGCCTCTACCAGCGCGCCCGGGCCGGCGAGATCGCCGACTTCACCGGGATCAGCGCGCCCTACGAGGCGCCCGAGCACGCGGAGCTCGAGGTCGACACCAGCGTGGACGCGCTCGACGCGTGCGCGGCCCGGGTCGTCGACGCGCTCGCGGCGCGCGGCCTCCTCGACGCGGGCTGACGGGGCCGCGCGGAAGCAGCGCAGGTGCTCTGGCTCGGCGCAGGGCTGCTCTCGCCGGGAGCGGCGGAGTCGCGCGTGGAGGCCCGAGAGCGCGGATCCCGCCTTGGAACGGTGCCTGCTCTTCCGTGACGTGCGGTCGAGCGACCGCGAAGGAGGAGCGAGATGGAGACGACGATTCGATTCTGGGGCGTGCGAGGCAGCATCGCGTCGCCCGGCGCGCACACGGTCCGCACGGGCGGCAACACGTCCTGCGTGGAGGTGCAGTGCGGCGAGACGACGCTCGTGCTGGACGCGGGCACGGGGATGCGCGCGCTGGGGGAGCGCATGCTCGCGGAGGGGCGTCGGGAGGCGACGATCCTCCTGTCCCACCTGCACTGGGATCACATCCAGGGGCTGCCGTTCTTCCTCCCGGCCTGGCTCGGCGGGCACCGGCTGACCTTCGCGGGAATGCCCGGGCTGCGGGGCGCGCTGGATGCACAGATGCAGCCGCCGTGTTTCCCCGTTCGCCTGTCCGACATGAGCGCGGAGCTGCACTTTCGCGAGCTCGGGAGCGAGCTGTCGGTCGGTGACGTGCGCGTGCGCGCGGCCAAGCTCAACCACCCGGGCGGAGTGCTCGGCTACCGCATCGAGCACGCGGGGACGAGCGTGGTGTACGCCACCGACACCGAGCACTACAGCTGCCCGGACCCGCACCTCGTCGCGCTGGCGAAGGACGCGGACGTCCTGATCTACGACGCCATGTACACGGAGGACGAGTACGCGGGCCGCGTCGGGCCGAGCAAGGTCGGCTGGGGCCACTCCACGTGGGAGGCCGGCGTGGCGGTGGCGGACGCGGCGAACGTGGGGCGGCTGGTCCTCTTCCACCACGACCCGGTGCGTGACGACGCGGCGGTCGACGCGCTCGAGCGCGCGGCTGCCCTCCGTCGGCCCGGCACCGTGGCCGCGCGCGAGGGTGACGCCCTGGTGCTGCGCCCCGACCAGGGCTCGAGGGGGCATGGCTCCGACTCCGCTCGGGGTGGGGAGCGCCGCGCCGCGTGACGCAGGCCTCCCCCGCTGCCTATCCTGCGGAGCCGATGACCCGGCTCTCCCTCCTCGTCGACCTCGCGTCCGTGCTCGCCCGCGAGGTCGATCTGGACCAGCTCCTCCGCGACGTGGCCGACACGCTCGCGCTGGCGCTCGGCGCGGAGCGGGCCAGCGTCTGGCTCATCGACGCGGAGGCCGGCGACCTCGTCACGCGCGTCGCGGTGCTGCCCGAGGTCGAGCGGCTCCGCCAGCCGCTCGGGCGCGGGGTGGTGGGCCACGTCGCGGCGCGCGGGGCGGCCCTGCGGATCGACGACGCCGCGACGGATCCGCGCTTCGATCCGAGCGCGGACGAGCGGACCGGGTTCCGCACGCGGAACATCCTCGCGGTGCCCATCCGCGAGGCGCAGGGTGCGCCCGTGCGCGGCGTGGTGCAGGTGCTCAACCGAGCCGCGGGCTCCTTCGACGTCGAGGACGAGCGCTACCTCGTCGCGTTCGGCCTGCAGCTCGGGCGCGCGCTCGCGTTGACGACGCTGCGGGCCGACGACGCGAGCGGGCCGGGGCTCTCGCTGCGCGGCCCGTTCAATCGCATCGTCGGCCGCGGGCCGGCGATGGACGCGGTGTACGCGCGCATCCTGCTCGCGGCGGGCACGGACGCGACGGTGCTCCTGCGGGGCGAGACCGGCACGGGCAAGACGCTGCTCGCGAGGGCCATCCACGTCAACTCGCCCCGGAGCGAGGGCCCGTTCGTCACGGTCGACTGCACGACCTTGCCGAGGGAGCTCGTCGAGAGCGAGCTGTTCGGTCACGAGCGAGGCGCGTTCACGGGCGCGGACCGGCGGGTGACCGGTCGGGTGGAGCGAGCGGACGGCGGCACGCTCTTCCTCGACGAGGTAGGTGACCTGCCGCCCGAGGCACAGGGCAAGCTGCTGCGCTTTCTCCAGGACCGCGCGTTCGAGCGCGTCGGAGGCCGGGAGGAGCTCCGGAGCGACTGCCGCGTGCTCTGCGCCACCCATCACGACCTCGAGCGGCTCGTGGAGGAGGGCCGCTTCCGGCGCGACCTCTACTATCGCGTGCGGGTGGTGGAGGTGCAGGTCCCGAGCTTGCGCGCGCGCGGCGACGAGGAGATCGAGCGGCTCGCGCGCCACTTCGCGGCCCTCTACGCCAGGCGCTACGGGCGGCCCGAGCCTCGCTTCGACGACGCGGCGCTCGCGGCGCTCCTCTCGCACCCGTGGCCCGGCAACGTGCGAGAGCTGGAGCACTGGATCGAGAGCGCGATCGTGCTGGCCGCGGACGGCGCGATCCGCGCGAGCGCGTTCCCCGAGGCGCGGGCTCCGAGCGCGGCCACGTCCACGTCCACGTCCACGTCCACGTTGGCGTCCACGTCGGCGGGCGGCGGCGTGCGCTTGCCGCACGGGCTGACCGCCAGCGAAGCCCGCGACGCGTACGTGCGCGCCACCGTCGCCCACGTGGACGGGAACCAGAGCGAGGCGGCGCGTCGGCTCGGCGTCGGGCGCAACACCGTCGCGCGCGCCCTGCGGGACGACGAGCCGTAGGCCCGAGCTCGCGATTCAGTCGGCGCAGGCGGCGTGGGCGATGCGCTCCGCGATCCCGCGCACCATCCGGGCCTCGCGGATGTCGCAGAGGCTGCTGAGCAGCGCGCGTCCCTCCAGGCCCTGGGCGAGCTCCACGAGCCGCGTGGGGTAGCCGGCGCCGCGCCGGCAGCGCCCGTAGCGCTCGCCGGGCCGTGGATCGTCGACGAACTCGTCGATGCCGCTGACCGCGCCGAAGACCAGCCGCCTCGGGTCGGGGCGCAGCCAGCGGAGGATCTCGAGGTAGCGCTCGACGTCGTGGAGATCGCCTTCGTCCGGCGCCTCGCAGACGAAGGTGCCAGGCGGTGCTCCGGCGTCGAAGAACGGAGGGACGACGCGGCCGGCGTCCTGGGGTGGGCCCGCGTCGGGAGGATCGAAGGCTGACGGGTCCGCGATGGAGCAGTCGTCCTCGTTGGCGAACACCAGCACCACGAGGACGGAGTCCCGACGGAGGAACCCCGCGTTCTCCCGGTCGCCGCGCGCGCGGCCGGTGACGAAATCGAAGGGCGCCGCGTTCGGGAGGAGCGCCTTGGCCATCGCCTCGAGCGGCTGCTCGACCTGGCAGCCGTCGCGGGGTCCGAAGGCCACGCACGCGACGTCGTCCAGCAAGCGGCTGACGGAGTCGTCTTCTTCGAAGCGCGTGATCGCGGGGTAGGGGGAGTCACGGCAATAGGGCAGCGTCGCGGGGGTGCCGCGCATCAACGCGCCGTCGGCCGCGTGGGCGCAGAAGCGGGGGCCGGTCGCGCTCGTCGTCACCACGCCGACCTGCAGATCCGTCACGCGGGCCCAGTCCTCCCAGCCGTCTCCGTCGGCGTCGAGGGGCCGCACCAGCTCGTACAGCATGCGCCGGAGGCTGTCGCGGATGGCCTCGTCCATGAGCCGTATCGAGCCGGAGTCGTCCATCACGAGCAGCAAGTCCACGCCCTGCGGCGCCTCGCAGGCGACCTCGCGGGGAGGCGGGGGATCGCCGCCGCCGTCCGTGCCGACGGGGACCCCCGAGTCGGAGGGGCGCGGGTCGCCGCTCGTGGACGCCTCCGACGCGTCGAGGCCGGCGTCGCGGGCGACGTCGTCCGCCGGAGGCGAGGGCGGGTTCCGACGCTCGTGGTGCACGTAGCAGCCCGCCAGCGCGCCCCCGAACGAGGCCGTCAGCGCGAGCACGAGCAGTCGCCGCCCCTCCACGCCCGATGCCACAGCATCGTTCGTACCAGCGACCGAACCGGGCGCGTCTCCTCCGATCGACGCCGCGAGCTGTGCCACCGTGCGCACGGAGCGTCACCACCGTTGCGGTATCCTCACATCACGCGCTGGTCGGTTCCTGGAACGTCGTGTCCTCGACGCGGTAGCTGAAGCTCCGACCCGCGCGCTCCCGGACGAGCGCTCCGTCCTCGACGAGGGCCTGCAGCACCGCTTGCGCGCTTCGCAGCGGCACGTCGAGCTCTTCGGCGACCCTTCGCGCCTCTTGGCGGCCTTCGCGGGCGATCCATCGCAGGAGCCGCTCCTCGAGCTGGAGGCTCGCGTCCGGATCCGGAAGGCAGACCGCGCGGTCGTGCGTGGCCCGGCACACTCCGTCCACGCGCTCGATCTGGATCGTCTCGACCTCTTTGCGCACGCGATGGAGCAAGACACCGAACACCCGGGCGTGAAGCTCTCGCACGTAGGGGAAGCCGTAGACCCGCGCGAAGAGCTCCGCCTCCGCGACTCCGCCCGGTCCTGAGAAGAGCAGGCTCGCGAGCAGGGCGCCGGTCCGGCCCGCGGCGCGCTCCTCCGAGCAGAGCTGGACCGTCGGGCCCGCGTGGGCCTCCCAGAGCGGGCGCGCGGGGCCGAGCAGCCGGCGCGCCGGTCCGCCGGGAGCGCGGGCCACCCACGCGCGCGGGCCGTCTTCGCCCGTGAGCGCGGCGAGGCCGGCCGGCAGCTCCGCCTCGCGCCCGTGGATCCAGTCGGCGGTCTCGGGCGTCTCCGCGCCCGGCCGTGGGTCGGTCACCGCGACGAGGCGCGCCAGGTCTCGTCCGAAGGGGGACATCGGCGCGAAGCGCCCGCGGAGCCGGTCACGGGCCGCGTCGAAGCCCGCGAGGTCAGCGGCGCGCGCGGCCGCGAGCAGCGCTCGCGCGGGGGCGGCGATCTCCTGCGTGCCCGGCGCCCCGGCCCAGAAGAGCTCCCACTGGAGCCACCCCGACCAGGCGGGGGGCGCGACCTGCTCGAGCGCGCCCAGGATCCGGAGCGCGAGGTGCGGGTGACCGGTGCGTCGGCGCACGCGGGCCAGCACGAGGTTTGCCGTGTACTGCGGCTGCGGCAGGCCCTCGCTCTGCGCCATGCGGCTGGCGTGGCGCGCGGCCTGGAGGCTCGACGAGAGGTCGTGCTCGCACAGCGCGAGCGCCTCCACCGCCTTCGCCTCGACCACGACGGAGGCGAGCCGGCCCCGCATCGCGCGCGCGCCGAGC
The DNA here is from genome assembly GCA_040218145.1 of Sandaracinaceae bacterium. Lineage (GTDB taxonomy): Bacteria > Myxococcota_A > Polyangia > Polyangiales > Sandaracinaceae > JAVJQK01. The sequence continues at coordinate 10,542 of JAVJQK010000133.1, forward strand.
GCTCGGGCTGCTTCGACCAACGAGGCGCCCTCACCCTGAAACGCGCGCCGCAGCAGCGACGTCAGCTCCCCGGCGGCGGCGACGTCGTCGGTCGGGTCACCGCTGGCGCGCTCCAGCCAGGCTGGGCGGCTCTCTGCGAGAGAGAGCAGCGACAGGCGATCGAGCTGCGTGGCGGCGAACCAGCCCGCCGAGCCCTCGAGCCGAAGCGCGTCCAGGCCCTCGAGCGGACCGAGGTCGAGGCCGGCGAGGCGCGCCTGGGCCCGGAGTCCCACGACCCATGCGGGCTCCGGGGCGGCGTCGACGCGACACAGACGCCGCGACACGCTGAAGTCACCTCGCTCGGCGAGCCGCAGCGCGGAGAGCGCGTCTGCTTCGAAGGAACCAGGGGTCATGTCGGGGCGGTCTCAATCGACCACCCCGATACTACCCCAGAACGGATCCTCGATCGGCGCCATCTCGAGCTGCGTCAGGCCCCAGATCAGGATGCCCGCGAACGCCGCGACGCCCGCGCCGAGCCCGATCCAGAGCCACGGGTTCTCGATGACGTCGCTCGTGGGCGGCTCGAGCAGCAGGCGCACGCGCCGGCCGGCGGGCAGCTCCACCGTGCTCTCGCGCATGTCGTCGCCGACGTGCACGCGCGCGCGGTAGGGCCCCGGCGCCAGCGAACGCGAGAGCGGAGGAGGGCCCGACGCGACGTCCACGATCTCGACCGTGGCGTCCGGGTGCTCGCAGTCGAGGATGAGGACACCCTCGCGCTCGTCGATCGCGGCCCGCAGCGTCAAGGTGAGCGTGCGCTCCTCGCCGGGCGCGAGCTCGATGTCGGACAGCCCTGGATCGTGATCCACCGCCGTCGCGCGGATGGCGTGGCGTCCGGGGTCGAGCTCCGCCACGAAGGTTCCATCGGCCTCGCGCTCGAGCTCCAGACCATCGGCCGTGACGGTGGCACCAGCGGGGCCATCGACTCGCACGCGCACGCGCCCGACCTCGGCCGCGACCTCGTCCCGCAGCGCCTGCACCTGCGCGCGCCGCGCCGCGGGCAGCTCCCCCAGCTCGCCCGCGAGCAGTCGGTCGAAGACGTCGCGCGACTCGATCGCTTTGCCCACTCCCCGCAGCGCGATGCCGAGGTTGAAGGCGGTGGGCGCACGGGGGGAGAGCGAGAGCGACTCCCGCAGGTCGACGACGGCGTCTGCGAAGCGGCCCTCGTCGATCGCCGCCACCGCGCCTTCGAAGAGGGCTCGGGCTCTCGTCGTGTCGTCCTGCGCGCTCGCGATGGGCGCAGAGGCGATCGCGCCCACGGAGCAGAACGCCCAGAGCGTCAGCGCTCGCCTGACCAGTCCCATATCGGGGGTCCTCCTCGTTGTGTCCGGCCGCGGCGTCGCGAAGCTCGGCCTCTCCTCGAGCGCGGCCGCTCCGCGTCGGTGTCCGCTGCGCGCTCGGCGGGCGCCTCTTCGGCCGGCGCCGCTTCCGACCCGGGCGCCTCGTCGACCTCGCTCTCCACCGGGCCCGTGTCGGCCACCGGCTCCGGCGTCGTGGACGCCGCGTGCGCTTTGGGGGCGGCGGAGGGGGAGCTCTCCGAGCCGAGCGCGCGCATCGCCCAGCCGAAGCCGGCCGCGCTCCCACCCATCAGGGCGAGCGCCGCCACCGCGCCGACCGCGAGCGTGCGGCGCCGCGAGATTCGGCCGCGGCGGACCTGCGAGCGCATCGCGCGCACGGCGGTGGTGATCTCCTCCCGACGCTCTTGCTGGTGTCCGCCGTGGACGCGGCGCATGTAGTCGTCGACCGGGAGCGGCCCTTCGACCGCCGCGCTGTCCGCGATCAACTCTCGCAGCCGCTCGGCCACCAGCGCGGCGCTCTCCGGGCGCTGCCCTGGCTCGGGAGCCAGCAGCTCGAACGAGAGCTGCACCAGCTCGGGAGGGCAGCGCGGGCGCAGCTCGCCGAGGTCGGGCTGCGGGTCGTTCAGGATGTGACGCGCCCGCACCATGCCCTCGCCGGGGTAGGGGTGACGTCCCGCCACGAGCTCCACGAGCACGAGCCCGAACGCGAACAGATCCGACGCGCGCGTCGCCTCCTCGAAGCGCAGCTGCTCGGGCGACATGTAGCTCAGCTTGCCTTTGAGCACCCCCGTCGAGGTCTGGGTGCCGCGGCCGATCGCCTTGGCGATGCCGAAGTCCATCACGCGGACGACGCCGTCGAAGCCGACGAGCACGTTCTGCGGGGAGACGTCGCGGTGCACGAGCTCCATCGGCCTGCCTTCGGAGTCCCGGAGATCGTGCGCGGCGTGCAGGCCGAGCGCGATCTGCTCTGCGATGCGCAGCGCGAGCTGCATGGGCATGTACTGGCGCGTCCGCGCGTGGAACTTCAGGAGCATGCTGAGCGTGAGCCCCTCCACGTAGTCCATGACGAGGTAGGGACCCTCCTCGTCCTCGCCGACGTCGAGCACGCTCACGACGTTGGAGTGACGCAGCAGCCCGGCGACGCGCGCCTCGTCGAGGAACATCGTGCGGAACGACTCGTCCTCCCGCAGCTGCGGATGCAGCCGCTTCACCGCGTACAGGCGCTCGAAGCCCGACTCGGACCGCATGGCCAGCTCCACTCGGCCCATGCCCCCCTCGGCCAACGGGAGGACATGCTGGTAGGTACGCGAAGACGTCACGCGTGTCGGAGACATTAGCGCAACGTGCGCCTGCGTTCGGCGAATTGCCGACGTCGACGCGTGAGGCTCCGCCGCGGTCGGCGCGTCACTGGAACGTCGGGGCGAGGGAGACACGGCCGGCCACGCTGCACCGCGCGCGCGTCGGGCGCCACTTCCCGTTCTGCGTCGCCAGTGAGAGCCGCGCAGCGGATGTAATTGATCCGTCTGCGCAGCTCCTGGCCGTCAGTAGGGCAGTCGACCCTGGAGGGGCGCGCGGAAGGCTCCCCGGACGCGCCCGAACCCGTCGTCGAGCTCGACGCGCCCGCACACGTGATCGGGCTCGACGGCGGTGATCTCCACCCGCCCGACGTCGCGGTGCCCGAAGGTCAGGAACGGCCCGTCCCACACGATGCGCGCGTGCGTGAGCGCCCCGCTCCGCGAGCCCGGAGGGCCCAGCACCCGCGGGGTGAGCGGCCGCCGCCGGGTGCGCAGGGCGTCCATCTCGAAGCGCACCCGGCCGGCGCTCGGCGCGGGCAGGCCGCCGCCCGTGGCGGGCTCGATGGGCTCGCTGGAGAGGATCACGCGGATGCGCCTCCCGTCCTCGCTGCGATAGGCGGCGGCGTGCTCGAGCACGGGGGGCAGCTCGGGCGCGCCGCGGTGTGCGAGCCTGACCCGGATCTGGTCCGGGCAGGGGGTGTCGGGCAGGGGCGCGGAGAAGTCCGGCTCGGAGACCGCGGGCTCTTCCGTCGAGGGCCCCTCCGACGAGGGCTCCTCCGGCGAAGGCGTGGTCTCGGAGGGCTGGGCGGTCGCGGCCTCCGTCACCGACTCCGCGCGCGTGGGGCGGATCGCGTGGCTCTCTCTCGCCGGCGTCTCACCGCCGCACGCGACGAGCAGCAGCGGCCACATCCAGCGCACGCGCGGACCGTAGCAGAGTCGAGTGAGCATGCGCGCCCGCGGTCAGCCGCCCACGGGGGGCATCGGCAGCGAGATGTGGAAGCGCAGCGTCCGCTCGGCGATCTCGAAGCGCTCGATCCCGATGACGTCGAGGGCCATCGCGAGGGGGCTGCCCTCGAGCACCGAGCGCACCGCGGGCACGCTCCGGAGGTCGGCGCGCAGCCGGGCGCCCTCGCGCTCGACCAGCGCCGTCTCGTCGTTCTCTCGCGGGCCCAGGACCGGACCCCACAGCGCGCGCGCGATGGCGGCCGCGATCGTGCCGACCGCCTCGCGCACCCGCGCGTCGCCCACCTGCTCTGGCGGCTCGACGCGGAACACGACCTCCTTGGCGCCACGCGGCGCGAAGCGCGCCTGATCGGGGATCACCGCGAAGACGAGGTTCGCGCCGTCGTCGTAGGAGAGGTCGCACCCGATGCGGCCGTCGCTCAGGCGTACGCTCACTCCGCGCACGCCCTCCGCGCGCGCGAGCGCCTTGCTCACCATCTGCTCGTCGAGCGTGGCCCGCCGCGCCTTGAGCTCCTCGAGCACCTTCCGCGCGTTCGCCACCGGCTTCAGATCGCGCAGCCGCTCGGCGCTCGCCTGGGTGGCGCTGCGCACGAGCGACTTGAGCAGGTCGAGCCGGCCCGCCATCACGCGCCCGCGTTCGCGCTCGGCGCCGGCTTCGGCTTGCGGAGCGCGGCCAGATCCATCGGAGACACCCGCGCCTCGTCGACGTGCGCCACGAGCGCCTCGCGCACCCAGCGCGCCGGCATGTCGGACGCGCCGAGCAGCACGTCGAGGGCCTCGGTCGGCTTGCACGTGCCCCCGCCCGTCACGAGCAGGCGGAAGCGGATGGGGAGGAGGCGACCGCCGATGCCGGCCGCCTCGAGCACCTCGGCGCCTTCGCCGACCTCGACCTCGAGGAGGTAGCGCCCGACGTCGACCTTCTTGCCGATGCCCTTGACCGACCGGTGCACGACGAGCGAGCCCTTCCGCGCCTCCTCGAAGCGCGCGCGCACGGCGTCGGCGTCGGCCAGGCCGAGCTCCTTCAGCGCGAGGTGCGGCACCCCGGCGACGTAGATGGCCTCGTCGCAGGCGCGCGTGATGCGGCGGTCGCCGTTGCCGAGCACCTTCGCGTCCGTGAAGAGGATGCCCAGCTCGCTGACCGCGTTGAGGCGCTCGGGCAGGTTCTCCAGATCGAACTCGACCTCGGAGTCGAGCTTCACGTCGACGAACTCGCCGAGCGAGGAGATGCCGAGCGAGAGGGCCGGCGCGAAGGTCAGCTCCGGCTTCGGGTGGAAGCCGCGGCTGTAGAAGAGCGGCATCGCGATGCGTCGGAAGATGCGGGGCAGCACGCGCACGAGGTCGAGGTGGCCGCGATACGCCGCGCGCCCGACCTTGTGGAAGGAGAGTCGCACCCGCATCGCCTCGCCCTGGGTGGCGTGCTTGGGCGGCTTGCGGTGCTTCGGCGTCACGGGGCCCTCGGGCCGCGCCTCACGCGGAGGGGGCGGCGCCTCGGCGCCCAGCTGCGTCAGGTAGTCGAGCCGCTCGGTGCGCATCTGCGTCAGGTCGCAGGCGACGCCGCAGTCGTAGCAGACCAGCCGCCGCCCATCCTCGCGGGCCTGCGTCAGGTTGGTGTGATGCACGAACATGCCCGCCGCCTTGCCGCACGGCGGGCTCAGGCGGTTGGACAGCGCCTTGCGGTACTCGCGGGCCAGGAACCCGTCCTCGAGCCCGACGTCGATGTGATCCCACGGCAGCCGCGCGCTGAGCGGCAGCGTGCCCAGGAAGCGCTCCGGCTCCACGCCGCACGCCTCGAACGCCTCCGCCCACGCGTCCATGCGGAGCTGCTCGTCCCACGAGTCGAAGCGCGCGCCGTTCCTCCAGGCGCGCTCGATCACGTCGGCGATCGTGCGGTCGCCGCGCGAGATCACGCCCTCGAGCCACGAGCCCTCGGAGTCGTGCATGCGGAGCTTCACGCGCGTCGCCTTCGTCTCCTCCGTGAGCCAGCGCTGCTTCTCGCGCACGAGGTCACGCGCGTCCATCGCGCACCACTGGAAGGGCGTGTGCGGCTTGGGCACGTGGATCGAGACGGAGACCGTGACCTGCGGGCCCTTGCCCTTCTGGAGCTTGCGGCCGACGTCGCGCGCGCGGGCGCCCGTCTGCACGATGCCGCGCACGTCCTCTTCCTCTTCGGTGGGCAGGCCGATCATGAAGTAGAGCTTCATGCGCGACCAACCGCGCTCGAAGACGCGCTGCGCCGTCATCATGAGCTGCTCTTCGGTCACGTTCTTGTTGACCACGTCGCGCATGCGCTGCGAGCCCGCCTCGGGCGCGAAGGTCAGCCCGGTCGCGCGCACCTTCTTCAGCTCGTCGAGCAGCTCCTCGTCGAGCCCGTAGGCGCGCAGCGAGCTGACCGAGAGCGACACGCGGTCGGTCTCGAGCTCCTGCATCACCTGCTTCACCAGCGGGTGAATCGCGCTGTAGTCCGCCGTGGACAGGCACGTGAGGGAGGCCTCGTCGTAGCCCCCCTCCTTCACCGCGCGGGTGATGCTCTCGAGGATCGACGCCGGGCTGCGCTCGCGCACGGGCCGGTAGATCATGCCCGCCTGACAGAAGCGGCAGCCCTCGGTGCAGCCCCGCGCGATCTCGACCGACACGCGGTCGAAGATGGTCTCGGTCGACGCGACCGGCCCGCCGTGCGGGAAGGGGTGCGCGTTGAGGTCGTCCACCATCGCGCGCTCGATGGGGAAGGGCAGCTCGGGCGCGCTCGGCGCGCGCACCACCTGCATCCCGGTCTCGGCCTCGAGCTCCGTCTCGTAGAGCGACGGCACGTAGACGCCGCCGAGCTTCGCCAGCTCCACCAGCCGCTCGCGCCGCGGCATGCCCGCCGCCTTCAGGGCGCTCCAGGTGAGCAGGATCTCGGGCGTCTTCTCCTCGCCGTCGCCGATGACCAGCGCGTCGAGGAAGGGCGCGATGGGCTCGGCGTGGGTGGCGGTGGGTCCGCCCGCGAGGATCAGCGGGGCGTCGTCGTCCCGGTCCGCGCTGCGCAGCGCGATCCCGCCCAGCTCGAGCATCGTCAGGATGTTGGTGAACGTCAGCTCGAACTGGAGCGAGAAGCCCACCGCGTCGAACTCCGACAGCGCCCGCCAGCTCTCGAGCGACCGGAGCGGCTCGCCGCGCTCCCGCAGCTGCGCCTCCATGTCCACCCACGGCGCGTAGCAGCGCTCGGCGAGCAGCTTCTCGTGCCCGTTCAAGATCGAGTAGAGGATCTTGAACCCGAGGTGGCTCATCCCGATGTCGTAGATGTCCGGGAAGGCCAGACACATGCGCGCCTGGACCCCCTCCCAGTCCTTCCGCACCTCGCCGTGCTCCCCGCCCACATAGCGTGAGGGCTTCTGAACTTTCTCGAGGAAGTCGGCGTACGGATGCTGCGTCATGGGATCAGCAGCTATAGCACTTTCTTTTTGGAGGGCCTGAACGCAGGCCCTCCCCCCATGGGGCAGAGCGCCCATGGGGCCCCCTGTACACTTGCTGGACGGTCAGGTTGTTGGCCTGGCCCAGCGAGCTCCCGGCGGTGAGTACCTAGGGCCCCCAGTTCTTCGAGGACCCGGGAGGGATTCGTACCGCCGCCGGGAACCCGCGACCTAGGTC